>JAFZPS010000056.1 GCA_017550205.1 Bacilli bacterium
AATAATAGAATGTAATAATAACTATATATTAGGAGATTATTCCAAATTAAAACAAGTATTCATAAATATAATAAAAAACTCTTATGAAGCTAATTCAAGTATTATAGTAATTAAAGTAGAAGAGACTAATAATTATAAAATATCTATTATTGATAATGGAATAGGTATTAAAAATATTAATGATATATATAAAGAGTACTACACAACAAAATCTAATGGTAATGGACTAGGTATACCATATATAAAAGAAATACTTGAATTACATAATGGTACTATAAAATACTATTCTAAAGAAAATATTGGTACTAGAGTAGAAATAATTCTTCCAAAATAAAAAGTCCGAAGACTTTTTAATAATAATAGTAATTACTATTAGAATACATTGGATAAGTAGGGTAATAATAAACTGGATACATTGGATAATACTGTTGAGGTTTATTATTAGTAGCTATTCCATAACCTAATGCTCCTCCAGCTAAACCACCTAATATAAATGGAGCTAATAAAAACCTATCATCCTCATTATAATAAACATTATTATACATAAATACCTCCTTTGTATAATCTATGAAATATATATAATAATGACTATTACACTAGCATATTTCTATAAACTATGGTATAATTTATGCGACTGAGGTGATAGTATGGAAAGACTTCAAAAAGTAATAGCTTCTTCAGGTGTTTGTTCAAGAAGAAAAGCCGAAGAATTAATAGTAAATGGAAAAGTAAAAGTAAATGGTAAAGTAGTTACTGAATTAGGTACTAAAGTAGATAATAAAGATGAAATAGAAGTTAATAATCAATTAATTGTTAAAGAAGAAAAAGAGTATTATTTATTAAATAAACCAAGAGGTGTAATTACTTCTACAAGTGATGATAAAGGTCGTACTACTGTAGTTGATTTAATTGATACAACTTCAAGAATTTATCCAGTAGGTAGACTAGACTATGATACTACAGGAGCATTATTACTTACTAATGATGGTGAATTTGCTAATATATTAACTCATCCTAAGAATAATATTGATAAAGTTTATTTAGCTAAATTAAATGGAATCATTAAAGGAGAACAAATTAATAAATTAAAAGATGGAGTTATGTTAGATAATGTTTTAGTTAAACCTAGTAGAGTTAAATTAAAAAAAGTAGATCCATCTAAAAATACTTCTATGGTAGAAATAACTATTCATGAAGGTAAAAATCATGAAGTTAAAAGATTATTTGAAAGTGTTGGTTTCTTAGTAGATAAATTAACTAGAGAAAGAATTGGTATATTTAATCTAGAAGGATTAAAATCAGGAGAATATAGAAAATTAACTCTAAAAGAAATACAAATAGTTTATGGAAATAAAAAATAGAACTTATTAAGTTCTATTTTTCTTCTTTTACTTCTACTATTGCAGCAGTAGGACAACTTTCCATAGCTTCTACAGTAGCTTCTTTCTTGTCTTCTGGAACAACATCTACTTTAGCTTGAGATATTCCATCACCATTAATTTCAAATATACCTTCAGCGATACTAACACATGCACCACATCCGATACAAGCATCTTGATTTACTTTAACTTTCATACAAAACTTCCTTTCATTAATATTATATACAATATATAAAATAAAATAAAGTACATTAATTATCTTTACGTAAAGTCTTTATTTAGAATCTATTATTTTACTATATAATATGCTAAACTTATAATAAGTAGGTGAATGTTATGAAGAGAATGGATCGCTATAATGACGAAAAGAATAATCGTGTAAGTAGAATTGATAAAAACCAAGACTTATATCAAGATTTTTCTATGAATGCAATTTATACAAATATAACAGATGTAACAAATTCTAATGCTTATGAAATAAATTCAAGTATTAATAATTCACGTACTACAAGAGAAGCCTACCAACAACTAAGAGAATTAGAAACTATAGAAGAAATACCAGAGAAAAAAGAATTAGAAGATGTTAATTACTTATCACAAAGAAAAGAAAATAAAATATATGATATTAATAGTGTCTTAGAAAATGCTAGAAAAAATAGAGAAGATAAAGATGAATTAGATGAAAAAAGAAGATTAAAAAATAATGCATATAATATTCTTTCAGGTAAGAATAGAAAAGAATTAGAAAAATATAGAGAAGAAAGAAAGAAAAGATTAGCTACTCCAGAGGAAGAAGAAATAAGAGAATTAATAGATACAATAGCTTCTAAAACATTAGCTGGAGAAATAGATAAAGAAACAACAGTAGATTTACTTGCAGATTTAATGGCTACAAATATATTAGATAAAGTAGATGCTAGTGGTGAAATGGAAAAAGTAACTACTACTCATGAAATAACAACAAAAGATGATGAAGTAGTAGATGAAAAACTATCAGTATCTAGAGAACTAATGACTACAGAAGAAATACAAGATTTAATGATTAATGGTAATAGAAATAATGAACCAATACTAATAGATGAACAAGAAGTAAAAGATGAAACTAAAAAAACACCACAAAAAATAGATGAAGTAAAAGATAATGATTTTTATACAAGAAGTATGGATTTATCAGATAAAGATTTTGAGATGAGTGATGATTTCAAAGAAGAAAAAGTACCTGTAGGATTAAAGATAGTAATATTCATATTAGTAATAATTATAGTAGGAATTGCAGCATATATAATTCATCAAAGATTTATGTAGAAAAAAGAGAGAAAAGTTGTTCAACTTTTCTTTTTTTTTTGATATGATATATATGGTGATGTAGTATGGACACTAAGTTTATTGTTAATGATTATATACTTATATGGAATTTATTATTTGGAGCTAGTATTTCAGAACCAATATATAAGTTAAAACAAAAAATCTGGGATACTTATAAGAATGAATATAATTCTACATTTAAAGATAAATTAGAAATATTAAAAGATTATAAAAACTTTATTCCTAATAATGATACTGTTTATAATATTATTTTAGATACTAAAGATTATGAAAAATTAAAAAAACAAGCTGAAACTTCTCGTCTAGAAATAATGAAAGTATGGGATAAAAATAAAAAAGAAAATGAATATCTATATAAACATATTATTAGAAAGAAAATACCTAATTATGATGTTTTTGTAGTTAATAAAGAATTAAATGTAATTGATCATCCTAAAGAAGGAACATTAATTGTAGGTAAAGAAGTAGATAAAAAAGAACCAATAAAAGTATTATTAGGTATGCACATGATAATAATTAAAAATAATGTTAAAAGATATAAAGAAGAATATGAAGATTTTAAAAAAGCAATATTAGAATTTGCAGTATTAAATGAATTTGCTACTCGTATTAGTGGTAGAAGTACATACCAAAGTGGTTCACCTAAATTATTAGAATTAAAAAGACATTTATATCCATATTGGTTAATGTATTTAGGAGTACCTAAAGATGAATTTACTAATTATATGATGCGAGATAAAATAGTATTTGATAAAGATAAATATGCGTATGAAAAAGAATTAAAAAGAATGGATATAGAAGAATTTATAGAATTCTGTATACGTAATAGAAAATATATTGTAAGAGAAAATAAAATAACTAAACTAGATGAAGAAGTAATATAACTCGTTGTTAGGGGGATAAGTATGGAAGATAAAATGAAAATACTTTTAGATAAAATAAATATTGATGAGAACTCTTATCAATATTTTAATGATGCTAAAATAACTAAGATTAAAGTTAATACTAAGAATGATAGTTGGTGTATTTTCATTAATAAAGAAAACTTATTACCTATAAATATATATGAAGAATTAGATGAAAAAAAATATTCTTTAGATAAAAATGCTTCTAATATAGAATTTGTATTTAATATAGAGAATACTGATATAAATACATATTTAGAATATTATGATTATTTATTAAAACTATTAAAAGAAGATTTAGTAGTATTAGATATTTATAAGAATTCATTAATTATAGAAGATGATAAATTAGTATTAGTTGCTACTAATGCTGTAGAAAAGAAAAAATTAAATAAAGTATTAGAAAAGATAAATAAATTTTATAAGAAGTTAGGTTATGATAAAGATATAGAAATTATAGAAAAACATGATGATAAAGTATTAGAAGAAGTAGCTGAAGAAATAAAACAAGTAGAAATGACTGAACCTAAAACTTATAAAACTGAAGTAAAAGAAGAAACAACTTCTAAAGGATATAAAAGAGAAGCAAAAGATCCTAATAGTGTAATAGGAAGAAATATAAAAGAAGATCCTATTAAAATAAAAACTATTATAGGAGAAGATCCTAATGTAGTAGTAGAAGGAAAAGTATTTGGAATAGAATTCTTTGAATCAAGTAAAACTGATTTTAAAATAATTACTTTAAAAATTACAGATTTTTCAGATAGTATATTCTGTAAAGTATTTGTAAGAGATGACGAAGAATATAAAAGATTAAGTAAAGAATTTAAAGAAGGAAAATGGTATAAGATTAAAGGTTATACTAAGAATGATCCTTTCTCCAAAGAACTAGTACTTAATGCTAGAGATATTATTCTTTTAGAAAAGACAGAAGAAAAAATAGAAGATACAGCAGAAGTAAAAAGAGTAGAACTACATTGTCATACTAAAATGAGTCAAATGGATGGAGTAGCAGATGAATGTGATATAGTTAAAACTGCTATGAACTTTGGTATGCACTCTGTCGCAATTACTGATCATAATGCTGTTCAAGGTTTCCCTCATGTATTTAGTATGGTAACTGATTATAATAAAAAGTTAGAAGAAGGAAAAACTCCTTTTAAAGCTATTTATGGTGCAGAACTTACTATGATAGATGATGATGTAGATATAGTAGTAAGACCAGATGATAGTATTATGTTAGATGATACTTTTGTAGTATTCGACTTTGAAACTACTGGATTTAATGCCGGTGGTGCAGATTCTATTATTGAAATAGGTGCTGTTAAAATAAAGAATGGTGAAATACTAGAAAAGTATGATGAATTAATTAATCCAGGTAGACCATTACCTCAAAGAATAATTGATGTAACTAATATTACAGATGAAATGTTAAAAGATAAAGATAATGAAGAAAATGCTGTAAAAAGATTTATTGAATGGTTTTCTGATTGTCCAATGGTAGCTCATAATGCTAAGTTTGATGTTTCATTCTTAGAGATGGCTTATAAAAAGTATGGTTTAGGAGAATTTAAAAATCCTGTAATTGATACATTAGAATTATCAAGAACACTTGATAATACATATGCAAGACATAGTCTATCTGCATTAGTAAAAAGATATGAAGTACCTTGGGATGAAGAAGCACATCATAGAGGAGATTATGATGCTGAAGGAACTGCTTTAGTATTCCATAAAATGTTAAAGAAATTATCTAATCGTAATATAGATAAAATGTCTGACTTACAAAAATTAGTATCTAAAGATGAAATACATAAATATGGTAGAGCTCATCATATTAATTTACTAGTAAAGAATAAAACAGGTTTAAAGAATTTATTTAAACTAATTTCTTTAGCTAATACTACTTATCTATATAAAACACCTAGAATTCTTAGAAGCGTAGTTAATGAACTACGAGAAGGATTATTAATAGGTAGTGGATGCTATGAGTCTGAGGTTTTCTCTATGGCTAAATCTAAAAGTGATGATGAATTGTCTAATATAATTAGATTCTATGATTATGTAGAAGTTCAACCAATAGACTGTTATGATCACTTAATACAAACAGGTGATTTTGGTACTAAAGTAGAAGTAGCTGCTAATATTGAAAAAATTGTTAGAGTAACAGAAGAAGCAGGAAAGATTATTGTAGCTACAGGTGATGTTCACCATATAAAGAAAGAAGATAAAATCTATAGAGAAATTATTGTTAATCAAAAAGTACCAGGTGGAGGACGTCATCCTCTAGCAAAGAGTGAAATAAAGGAAATTCCTTCTAATCACTTTAGAACTACTAATGAAATGTTAGAAGACTTTAAATTCTTAGGAGAAGAAAAAGCTTATGAAATAGTAGTTACTAATACTAATAAAGTAGCAGATATGTGTGAAATAGTAGAAGTAATTCCAGATACTGGAGGAATTCCATTCTCTCCAAGAGTTAAATCTGATGATGGAAAAAGTTACTTAGATTGTCCAGAAGTAGTTACTGAATTAGTTTACACCAAGGCAGAAGACTGGTATGGTAATCCACTACCATATGCAATAGAAGAACGTATCGCTACAGAACTCTATGGTGATATTGTTTATAGAATCATAAAAGAAGATTTAGAAAAAGAAAACTTATCTGAAGAAGAATTTAATGCTAAATCTCATAAATTATTACATGATACTTTACTACAAGGAAAAGATAAAGTAGTAGAGTTTGTTAAAGATTATGTTAAGAGAACTAGTGAAGAAGAACTAGATGAAAAAGGATTAGAGAAAGCAACTAAGAAAGCATTAGGTGGAGTAATCGGTGGAGGATTTGATCCTATTTACTTGATAGCGCAGAGACTTGTTAAACACTCTAATGATGAAGGTTATTTGGTTGGTTCCCGTGGTTCAGTAGGTTCTTCATTCGTAGCAACTATGATGGGAATAACTGAGGTTAATCCACTAGCAGCTCACTATAGATGTGAAAAGTGTAAGTTAAGTATATTTGAAGATGATGAAGGTAATCCGTTCGGTGCAACTTATTCATCAGGATTTGACTTACCAGATAAAGAATGTCCTCACTGTCATATTCCACTTACAAAAGATGGACAAGATATGCCATTCGCAACATTCTTAGGATTTAATGCTGATAAAGTACCTGATATCGATCTTAACTTCTCAGATTTAAACCAAGCTAGCGCTCATGCTTATACTAAAGTATTATTTGGAGAAGATAATGTATATCGTGCAGGAACTATTGGTACAGTAGCTGATAAAACAGCTTTCGGTTTTGTTAAAGGTTATCTTGAAGAAAAAGGTATTGCTGATATGCGTAATGCTGAAATAGAAAGACTAGCTATAGGCTGTACTGGAGTTAAACGTACTACTGGACAACACCCAGGAGGAATAGTTGTTGTACCAGATTATAAAGAAGTGTATGATTTTACACCATTCCAATTTCCTGCAGAAGATGCTGAAGCAGAGTGGAGAACAACACACTTTGATTACCACTCAATCGACCAGTGTTTATTAAAACTTGATATCTTAGGACATAGTGATCCTACACAATTAAGATTAATACAAAATGCATCTCACACGGATATCTTAAAGGTACCTATGGATGATAAAGATACAATGAGTATATTTACTTCAACTGATGTATTAGGTGTTACTAAAGAACAAATTATGTGTAATACTGGTACTTTAGGTATTCCAGAATTTGGTACACCATTTACTATTAAGTTAGTTGAAGATACTAAACCAACAACATTCGGAGAACTTGTTAAAATATCAGGTCTTTCCCATGGTACTGATGTATGGTTAGGTAATGCCCAAGAACTTATAGCTAATAACATAGTTCCATTTAAAGATACAATAGGCTGTCGTGATGATATCATGGTATATCTAATGTATAATGGAGTTAAACCATTAAAAGCCTTCAAGATAATGGAGTTTGTTCGTAAAGGTAAAGCAAGTAAAGACCCAGAAACATGGAAAGAACATGTTAAGACAATGACTGACGCCAATATTCCAGAATGGTTTATTGGTTCATGTCAAAAGATTAAATACATGTTCCCTAAAGCCCATGCTGCAGCATACGTAATAAGTGCCTTTAGAATTGCTTGGTATAAAGTTCATATGCCAGTATACTTCTATGCATCATGGTATTCATCTAAAGCTACTGATGTAGAAGTTGAATCTATGATTAAAGGTTATGATGCAGTTAAGAGAAAATTAGAAGATATATTAGCTAAAGGTTATGAAGCAACAAATAAAGAAAATGGTCAAGCTGAATCATTAAAGATTGCCCTAGAAGCAACAGCTCGTGGTATTAAATTCTTACCAATAGATCTTTATGAATCAGAAGCAACTACATGGAAAGTAAAAAATGATACTGAAATATATCCACCTTTCTCTGCAATTGATGGACTAGGTGATACAGTAGCTAAAAACATAGTAGCTGAAAGAGAAAAAGGCAAATTCATAAGTATTGAAGATGTTCAAAAACGTGCTAAGATATCACAAACTCTAATTGATAAAATGAAAGAAATGGGTATCTTAGAAGGAATGCCTGATTCCAACCAATTAAGTTTATTTTAAAAAGAGAGTCGTCTCTCTTTTTTTATGATATAATTTAGATGGTGATGATATGAAATACACGACTCTTGTTAATAAAGATAATAAAATAAAAGATAGTTTTATTAAAAAGATAAATTTAATAAATACAAAGAATGAACTTAATGAAGATATTCAAGTAGAAGAATATGCATATAATAATTTTTTATCATTAAAAGAATATTTAAAAGAATTAAATATTTATATAGATATAGATGATTCATATAGAAGTATAAATACACAAGAAGAAATATATAATAAATATTTAAATTTAAATGGACAAGAGTATTGTGATAACTATGTAGCAGTACCATCTTTTTCAGAGCACCATACAGGTTTAGCTATAGATATAATGTTAAAAGTAAATAATAGTTTTTTAAGAGAAGATATGGATCAATTTGCATATATTGATACATTTGAAGAAATACATAAACATTTATATAAATATGGATTTATACTTAGATATCCTAAAGGTAAAGAAAAGATTACTGGGTATTCTTATGAACCATGGCATTTTAGATATGTAGGAAAATTCATTGCTAAAATAATTTATGAAAATAATTTAACACTAGAAGAGTATTTAAAAGATTATGGAACAGTACTATATATAAATAAAACTAAAGGAGTTACTTCATTTGATGTAGTTAATGAAATAAGTAAAAAGTTTGGTATTAAAAGAGTAGGTCATACTGGAACACTTGATCCTCTAGCAACAGGAGTTTTAATAGTAACAGTAGGTACTGCTTGTAAAGTAGTAGAACTTTTAACTAGTCATGATAAAGAATATATAGCTACAGTTGATTTAGGTTATAGTACTGATACCTTAGATATAGAAGGTAAAGTATTAGAAAAGAAAGATGTACCAAATGATTTAAATATAGAAGAAGTATTAAATAGTTTTAAAAAGACTTATCTTCAAGAAGTACCAATCTATTCCGCAGTAAAAGTGAATGGTAAAAAACTCTATGAATATGCAAGAAATAATATAGATGTAGAACTTCCTAAAAAAGAAGTTACTATTAAAGAAATAGAATTATTAGAAAAGAATAATAATAGTTTTAAATTTAAATGTTTAGTTACTAAAGGATGTTATATAAGAAGTTTAATTAAAGATATAGGTATTAAGTTAAACACATTAGCTACAATGACAGAATTAATTAGAACTAAACAAGGTAATATTTCTATAGAAGAAACTGATTCTATTGACACAGACTTTACACTACATAGTATAACTGATGCATTAAACTATGATATACTAGTAGTAGATGATTTATTAGAAAAAAAGATAAGTAATGGAATGAAAATAAATAATGATTTTAATATAAATGATAAGGTCATATTTATTAATAAATCTAATAAATTACTAGGTATATATGAAAAAGAAGATAATTATTTAAAAGTATGGAAAAATTTTGTTTAATATAGAATAGGAGTATTAATATGGAAAATAATAAAAATAATAATTTTGATTTAGATAAAGAATTAATGCCAGTATATGTTAGAAATATTAAAATAAACTATCTAAAACAAAAAGAAATAGAAGCAGCTAAAGAAAGAGCAAAAATAGAGAGAGAAAAAAAAGAAGGATTTATTGTTGGAGGAGCAGCAGTATTAGCAGCAATAATTGGTATTAGTATTGGTGCATCAATCTCTTCTAATATAGATAAAAGAGATTCTCAACAAAGAAATGTAGAAGTATCACAAATGATGGAAGATTCTAAAGTTTTAGTAGTTAGATATTATAAAGTACAAACAGGAGATAACCTATATTCAATATCTGAAAAAACTGGAATTCCTATAGATGATATTAGAAAAGAAAATGGTATGGATGCTACAGAAACATTAATTTTCCCAGATCAAAGATTAAGTCTAAGTTATTATATTAATTCTGAAGATTTAGATCGTTGTACTGAAAAAGTAGTTGTTAATGGACAAACAGCAAAAGAAATAGCAGATGCTTTTGATATATCAGAAGAATCATTACAAAGATTAAATCCTAATTCAATAATAATGAATCATAATGAAGACTATACTTCTATTTCTTATACAATAACAAGTGATACAATTGCAATTCCAAATTTTATGGCTATTAAAGAAGGCGTAAAAGGACCTCAAAAATAATACAGAAATGTATTATTTTTTTATTTATCTTTACAAAAATTAAACTCTATGTTATAATTTTATTCGTTAGTGATCCGCTGGTATTAATTATGATCACAATAAAAACATATATAGAGAGGAGCTAAGGTTATGAATATAATTGATAAAATTAATTCAAAACAAATTAATCCTAACATCCCTGAATTCCGTGTAGGAGATACAGTAAGAGTTGATGTTAAGATTATCGAAGGTAAGAGAGAACGTATCCAAGCATTCGAAGGTTTAGTA
>JAFZPS010000057.1 GCA_017550205.1 Bacilli bacterium
ATTCTTACCATTATTATCTACTTTAGATACATATACTTTAATTTGACTACCCATTTCAATTTTTTCTCCTGGGATACAATCTTTTTTAGGTAAAATACCATTAGTTCTACCTAAATCAATAAAGTAGTTATCTGTGTCTTCCAAAGCAACAGTACCAACTAATAATTCATCTTGTTTATCACCAAATTCATCCATGATACTATTTCTTTCAGCTTCTCTAATCTTTTGAACTACTACTTGTTTAGCAGTACTTGCAGCTACTCTACCAAAATCATGTGGAGTAACTTCAGTATCAATAGTATCTCCTACTTCTAATTTCTTATCAATTTTCTTAGCATCACTTAATTTAATTTCAGTTTCTGGATTAAAGAATGAAATAGTCTCTTTAACTTCTCCACCTTCTTCTCCTTCACCTTCATCTTCACTTACTTCTTCTACTTCAGTATCTAAGTTTTCATCTTCAGCATATTTTTCAAATAATGCATCATCATATTCTTCTTTAGTCATTTTATCATCAGCAACAACTGTAAGATAAGAATATACTTTAATATCTCCTGTATTACGATCAAATAATACTTTTACATTAGTTTTAGAATTAAAATTCTTTTTATAAGCACTTGTTAAAGCAAGTTCCATAGCACTATATACTACTTCTGGATCTATATCTTTTTCAGCAACTATATTATCTAATGCTTTCTTAAATTCTTTTCCGTTCATTTTACTCACCTTTCTCCTTTGAATAAATATCTAATTCATCTACTTCTTTCAATAAATTAGAATTATCCATAATTTTATTTATTATTCTTGATGCCTCTGTTACTCTATTTAAATCAATTACTTCTTCACTATCAAGTACAATATTAAATATCTTTTTCCCTTCCTCAGTACTAATAAATGCATCATCTACAAAAACATTTAAATCTTTTATAGAATCATTTACTAATCTAGAAACTTTTTCTTTCATAAGCACCTCCCAAATAATAAGAGTGAGAAACTATATTCTCACTCCTTTCTTCTTGTATTATAACATAAAATTATTATTTTACAAGCACTTTTTAACTATTTTATTTTTCTTCAATGTCTACTTCTTTCATTACATATTTATAAAGTATTTTATCATCTTCTACTATAAATTCACATTTAACATTATTAACTTTAGAAAATATTATAGGTTTATCAATCTTATCTCGAATTTCAACTAATTCTTTAAAATCTTCTACTTTAATTATTTCTCTTTCTACCATAGATTCATAACCATCTCTAGCAACAATTATTACATTATCATATTCTTTTAATATTGCCTCAACTGCATCTTCATATTCATTTTTATTATTAGTAACCATTAAAACTAATCTAGTAGTTTTATAAACTAATATTAAAGAAATAATTACCAATATTGAAGAAGTTATTCCATATACTATTGAGTATACATCCCAAATATTAACTTTAACTTCAGCAGTTCTCTTTGTATTAGCATTTGTATATTTATGTAATTCAAAACTATCTAAAGAAATTGGTATTTGTAGAGAAGAAGCTTTTCTTGTCTCATTATTTTCTACTACATAGAAAGCTATTTCTAATGTATTATCACAATCTTTATATTCTTCAATCATTGCTTTATATTTAGTATAATCTACTTTTACGTTTTTACTAACAGAAGTAGTATTACCAATAATATAAAGTTTTGATTTATCAACTATATCTATATCTTTTTGATAAATTAAAGCATGACTCGTTGGATTAGCAACACGTATAGTAGAAGTAATCTTATAATAACTATGTGTTTTAGTTTTCTTAGCATACTTAGCATCATAATTATATGAAATAAGAATACTAGAAATATCTTCATTCATATATACAGAATTCTCTGGTTTACAACTACCATCTTTCATACATACTTGATATGTAAAATCTGCATTTTCTTTATAATCAATATTATCAATAGAAGTATGATTAATAACTCCTAATCCTAAAAAACAAGCCCCAATAAATAATAATATTATTATAATTACTGATATTATTACTCTTGATTCAAAACTAAAATACCATCTTTTCCCTAAATCAACAGTATTTACTACTTCATCTTTTTTAGAATCCATATTTATTTTTTCTGGTGATGAAACTACTTCAATATCATTTTTTATTGATTCTTTAGAAATGTGATTTTCATCTTCTTTATCATCAAGAATTTCTACATCAACGAATTGAAATTTATTATTACTCATAATATCACCTCTATATACCCCTTAATATATATTATCCTACTATAAAAATTATAACATAACTAATAAAAAAATAGAAGAATTATTTACTTCTTCTATTTTCATTTTCATAATTATAAATATTATTTTGAATCTCAAATAATCTCTTATTAGCTTCTTTTTGTAGGATAATTAATTTTTTAGACATCATCTCTAATTGTTTCTGTTGAAGAAAAGCTCTATACTTATTTTTTATTTCTTGTCTAAACTTTTCTATTTGATTTAATGCTTCTCTATAAGTATCACCACTATCATCATCATCTTCTACTAATACTTCTGTTAGATACTTAATCAATTTATCATATTTAATAGAAACTTGTTTAACTACTAAAGCAGAAGCTAGTTTTTTATCAACTACTCTAATATCTCTTATGTCATTACCATCTATTTTATATACTTTATTCTTAGAACCCATCATAAAACCATCTAATTCTATTATTTCAGTTTTATCAATTAACTTATTCTTATTTTTAGTTTTATTATCAACAGAATACATAACTTCACCTACTTATCTAATAAATCTGGTCTATTTTCTTTAGTAATACGAATTTGTTCACTTAAACGATATTCATCTATCTTTTTATGATCACCATTTAATAGTACTTCTGGCACTTCCATTCCTTCATATACTCTAGGTTTTGTATATGTCGGATAATCTAATAAATTATTATTAAATGAATCATTAATATGAGATTCACTAGTAATTACACCATCTATTAATCTAGTAATAGAATCCACAAGTATCATAGCTGGTATTTCTCCACCAGTTAATACATAATCACCTACACTTAATTCTAAATCACATATACTTTTAATTCTTTCATCAAAACCTTCATAGTGTCCACATATAATAATTAAATGCTTCTCATGAGATAATTCATAAGCAATATCTTGTTTATATACTTTTCCACTAGGAGTTAATAAAATAACTTTACTATCTGGTGTTTTAATAGCTTTTACACAATCAAATATTGGTTGAGCCATTAAAACCATACCAGCACCACCACCATAAGGAGTATCATCTACTTTCTTATGAGGATCTAGTGTATAGTCTCTAAAATTTACTAAATTTATTTCAACTTTTCCTTCTTCTCTAGCTCTCTTAATAATTGATTCAGTAAACACACCATCAAACATCTCAGGAAATAGAGTTAAAATATCTATTTTCATATTACCACCTAATTCATTCCATCTATTAATTCAATAATTACTTCTTTTTTATCTTTATCAATACTCTTAATAAAATTATAAGGAACTAATACTTCTTTATCAAATAAAACTCTAATAATTTTATTAGTTTCACTCGCTTTAAAAATCTCTTTTATTATTCCAACTTTACCAGTATTTGTCAATACTTTATAAGTAATTAAGTCTTCATCAAGAATCTCTCCATCATTAAAATTTAAACTATCCTTATAAACATATACATCCTTTTTTAATAAGAATAATACTTCATTTATATCTTTATAATCATTTAAACAAACCATATCAAAATTCTTATGAACTCTATAACTCTTTATAGTATATTCTTTATCATCAATAACTAACTTATTACCTACTACAAATACTTTAGATTTATAATCAAAATCACTAAGTATTTTTAATTCACCTTTAATACCATGAGTAGATACAATTTTACCAATATAAATCTTCTCCATATTATCTCTCCAATTCATATAATAATATACTACAAGCTACTCCTACATTTAAACTTTCAGTATTATTACTCATCTTAATATATAAATTCTTATCACACATATTTTGTATATCTAAAGATACACCATTACCTTCATTGCCCATTACTAATGCATAACTACTAGTATCACTTATACTTCTAACATCAACTCCATCATTAACATTAGTACCATATACAGTAATATTTCTAGATTTAATAGTATTAATAGCTTCTACTAAATCCATTGTAATTATATTTATATGGCAAAACATACCTTGACTAGATCTTAATACTTTAGAATTATATAAATCCACAGTATTTGGTGAAAGTATAATAGTATCTACATTAAATGCTACACTACTTCTTATAATAGTTCCTAAATTACCAGGATCTTGTATATTATCTAAAAGTAATATCTTATTACCTATAATTTCATTAGAATTATTTTTTTCACATAAAGCTACTATATTAGTAAAAGTATCAGTAGTAGTAATCTTTTTCATAACTTCAGTACTTACATAAGTTATAGGAACATCAAATGAAACATCTTCTCCTTCTAAAAGAAATATTTCTTTAACTAAACCAGCTTTATAAGCTTCTTCTACTAAGTGATATGTTTCCACTAAATATGTATTAGTAATATCTCTATACTTTTTATTTTGTAGTTTAACTAAATCTTTAATTTTATTATTTTCTAAACTAGTAATAATCATTAAAACTCCTTCATTTCTTCTCTATATTTTTTATAATCAGGCATATTTTCACCTACTAAGCGCCAAAATCTAGTAGAATGATCTCCATGTATTAAATGACTCATCTCATGAATAATAACATAATCTAAATAACCAATATCTCTTTTCATTAATTCTAGATTAAGTGTAATTACATGAGTCTTTATATTACATACTCCCCATCTAGTAGTCATTTTTCTAATTCTAAGTTTAGGATAAGGTATATTCTTAGTAAACTTATTATAATTATAATTTAATCTTTCTAAGAATAATTTCTTAGCTTCTTTTTTATACCAATTATCTATATCAAATAGATTACCAATATATACTTTATCATTATCAAACTTAATACCTTTAATATCACTATATATTACTACATATTGTTTTCCTAAGTAAAAGAACCCGTTATTATTTTTAACTTTCTTTTCTTGAAAATCTATCATCTTACAAATTCTATCATAGTTTTCTCTTATTAATTTATCAATTGAATGATTAGTAACAAAATAATTAGTAGTAACAGTTACCTTTAAATCTTTTTTTACTCTAATATAAGTATTCTTTTGACTAAATTTCTTATTTATAACAATATCATAATCTTTATTATTATAAGTTAGTTGCATACTTACCACCAACATTATTTTACTATAAAAAACTAAAAAAGACTAGTTATCTAGTCTTTTATTATTTTGTTTTTGGTTCGTATACACTACCCATAAACCATACTTCACCAGTATTTTTATCTCTAATTAAGTATATAAATGGTTTATCAAATGTAATATCAATCTTTTCTGTTGGTACTTCATATAAGTAATTGAAACCACCACCAGTAGCTCCAGCACCACCTTCTTTAGTCGCAGCTGCTGCTTTAATACCATCATTTGAGAATTCTATTTTAGATTTATGTGTAGCACTACTAATGAATTCACCTTTTCCTTTTTTTAACATACCAGAAAGATCTGCTTTACTAGAATCAAATACATCAGTAATACCCATTTTCTTTAAATCATTTGTTAAATCTAAAGTATAATCATATTCAAATACTGGAATATAACCATATATTAAAGTAAGTACTCCATCCTTAAAGTTTTCTTTCTTCATATCCTTTAATCCATTAATAACATTATTAATATCATCAACGTCTAGTTTATCTACATACTCTTTTAAATCTTCATTTTTTGGCATAATACCAATATATTGTAGAGTAGTACCACCATATATTTGTAGATCTTTAGCAAACGCTTTTACATTATCATCATCATATAATGCAAAATCTGTTGAATAATCTTCTCTACCATAGTTTTCATTTAACTCTTTAATATATTTCTTTAAATATGTATCAACATCAGGTTCAGCATAACCATATTTTAGATTATTTTTACCATCTTCAGTTTCTAACCACTCTTTATAAGCTTTTCCAACTTCTTCAATAATCTTAGCTTCACCTATTTTATTTACTGCATCATATCTATTAAATGCAGCTTTAACACTTACTGATTTAATATTATCTTTTCCATTAAACTTCAAAGCATGATATTCACTTTCATTAAACATATACATTACAGAATCAGCAAATTGATAGTCTTGACCAGCAATCTTTTCATGTTGATAAGCAATATTATAACGAAGACATGGAACATCACTACCAGAAGCACATTGAATTTGATTATTCCATTTCATATCAATAGCTAATGCGTTAGTCAATTCAAAGTCTTCTCCTTTAACTTCTTCACCAAATAAATCATTTATTAAACCAAATGTTTTATCACTAACCCATTTATTCATATTAGCTGGACTACTAAATTCATCGAATATTACTTCAGCAGTATATTTTGATTTTAAACTATTTATATATTCTTCGCTTACTTGATCCTTAAAAGTATTTCTAATAAACATTGCATTTGCAAAACTCATATGATCATTATTAATAGTCTTATTAGATTTATAATCTCCTATAAGTCCATTAATTTGAGCTTTTGAATTTCCACCACTACCTTCACTTAACATAGCTAAAGCATATTTAATAGATATAGGTGAATATACTTTATTCTTACCATTATTCTCAAATTTTAAAAATGCAATATCAAACTTATCTAAAGTATTTCCACTCATTTTATAAGTAGAATATACTTCCTTTACATCTGTACTTGTCTTAGTAGTTTTACTTTTACCACCATCAATAAATGGTATTAAGAAAAATATTGAAGCTAGAATTAATAGCATAAATACTAATGCACCTAAAATAGAGAATATTAATATAACACTATTCTTATTATTTACTTTCTTAATTTCATCATTAGTTGGTTTTTCTTCAAGAATCTCAATTTGTTCTTCTTTTTTATTATCTTCCATCTTTTCACTCTCCTATCTTAAATTATATAACTTTTCAATGCAAAAAGAAAAGAGATAAATTACTTATCTCTTAATTCTGCATTATAAGTTGACACTACTTTGTCAATTATTTTATTAAATTCTTCCATTACTTCTTCATCAGTTAATGTTCTATCAAGACCATTAAATACTAATTTGAAAGCAACACTCTTCTTACTAGAATCAATATTTTCTCCTTCATATACATCAAATACATCTACTTCTTGAAGAATCTTACCAGCAGTTCTCTTAATAGTCTTAATAACATCATCTACTAAAGTATTTCTATCTAATATATATGCCATATCTTTAGATATACTTGGATACTTAAATGCTTCTTTATATTTTAGTTTACTTGTTCTACCATAAATACTATCTAAATCTAATTCAAATACAAATACATCTTTCTTAAGTATTGATGGATGAACTTTTCCTATAATACCAATTTTCTTACCATCTAATATAATATTAGCTTGTACTCCAGGATGAAGGTCTTTGCATTCACTTCTTGTAAATGAATATCTATTTTCATAACCCATATATACTAATAAATCTTCAACAATACCTTTTACTACGAAGAAATCAATTTCTACATCACTCTTCCAACTATTAGTTAAATAACTTCCTGTCATTAATCCACATACTTTAGTTATTTCATTATAATTAACATCATAAGTCTTAGCTATTTCATAAATAGAAATATCTTTAACTCCTCTAGCCTTATTATATTCATATACATTCATTAATGAAGGTATTAAAGTAGTTCTAACAACACTCTTATCTACACTCATTGGATTTGGTAAAACAACTGGTTTTCTATCTTCATAAATAAACTTATTAGCCATTTCTGGATTAACTAATGTATATGTTTTAACTTCATTTAATCCTAGGCTTCTAAGTCTTTTAGATACCATCTTACGATATTTAACATCTCCAACATATTCACCACGACGTACTTTAACATCAGGTAAACTAGATACTAAATTATTATATCCAAATAATCTACCTATTTCTTCAGCAATATCATTAACATTAGCATCAATATCTAATCTTCTTCTAGGAATAGTAACAATAAATTTACCATTCTTTACTTCATAAGGAAAATCTAATCTATCTAATTCATTCTTCATGTCATCTTCAGATATAGTAATACCTAATATCTTATCAACATCACTAGGTACGAACTCTAATACTTTTTCAGTATGATCTTCATTATCTACCATTACAAAACTATCTAATACTTCAGCTTCTGCATATTTTTCTAATAAGTGACAAGCACGTCTTGAAGCCATCTCAGTATATTCATAAGAAAGTCCTTTACCATATCTAATAGATGCTTCACTAGGTAATTCTAATTTACGAGAAGTATATCTAATACTTACAGGATTAAAAATAGCTGATTCAATTAAAATATTCTTAGTATTTTCATCTACTTCAGTATTTTCTCCACCCATTACTCCAGCAATACATACTGGTTTAGATCCATCAGTA
>JAFZPS010000058.1 GCA_017550205.1 Bacilli bacterium
AGTTATTAAAGAACCTATAATTATTAATAGAATAATAATTATAATTACTAAACTTTTCTTTTTTAATTTAGTTTTTTTCTTTTTATTCTTATTCATATTATCACCAGTTTAAGTATAGTATAAATTTAGCATTTTAACAAGTTAGAAATTGTGTTATTATAAGAATAGGAGTGATTTTATGAAAATAATTTATGTACATCATGCAGAAAGAGATTATAGTAATAAAGATATAAATCCTCAAGAACAAGATATTACTAAAGATGGTATAGCTGAGGCTGAATTTTTTGCTAAAAAAGTGGGGTTATTAGGAGTTACTAAGATTTATTCTTCTAGTTATAAAAGATGTATTCATACTGCTGAAATATTAAATAAGAATTTAGGATTAGAAATTAATTTAGAAAAAAGATTTAATGAAAAAGAAAAATCTGAGACTTGGGAAGAATTCTTAAATAGAAATAAAAATGCTATAAAAGATATTATAGATAATGGGGAAAAGACTGATGTTGTATTATGTATAACTAGTGGAGTTAATCTATCTGCATTTGTTTCTTATTTTTATAAATCAGATAAAGCATTTTGTCAGGCTTTAGCTATGTCACCTGTCTTTTTTAAAACAGATGATGAATTTTACTAATAGAAGTGGTAATACTTCTATTTTTTTGGTATAATATGGACAGTTGAGGTGGTATTATGTGTGATGTCATTATAATAGGTGCTGGTGCAAGTGGTATAGTTTGTTCTATACTTGCAAAAAAGAATAATAATAAGGTTGTTGTTTTAGAAAGAAATGATAAAAGTTTAAAAAAACTTTTAATGACAGGTAATGGTAGATGTAATTATATGAATGAATCATATAGTACTAAGAACTATCATAGTGAAGACTTGGATATAGTAGATAAAATTATTAGTAGTAAGAATATAGAAATGGTAAAATCTTTCTTTGATTCTATAGGAGTTATTCCTAAGATAAAGAATGGTTATTATTATCCATATTCTAATCAAGCTATTACTATTAAGAATATGCTAGAAGAAGAAGCTTTAAATAAAGGTGTAGAAATAAGATATAACTCTTTAGTAGAAGATGTTTGTAAAGATGAAGATAAGTTTATTGTACTTTGTAATGGAGAAAGACTTTATTGTGATAACTTAGTATTAGCTACAGGAAGTCGTGCTTATTCTATTACTGGAAGTGACGGAATGGGTTATAAGTTCTTGAGTAATTTTAATCATACAATAGTTGATGTAGTACCTGCTTTAGTTCAATTAACTAGTGATTTCAAATATCTAAAACAATGGGATGGAGTAAGAAGTGATGTTACTTTAGAATTATTTGAAGATGATAAATATATAGATACTGAGTCTGGTGAAATCCAATTAACAGATTATGGTATTAGTGGTATATGTACATTTAATTTAAGCCATTATGTTACTCGAGGTATTAAGAATCATAGATATACTATTTCTATTAATTTTGTACCTTTTATTGATACTTTAATAACTCCATGGATGGATAATTATAGTAAGAAAAATAGTGATAAAAATATTTATAAATTATTAGAAGGATTTTTAAATACTAAGTTAATAGATATTATATTAAAAGTAAGTAATATTGATGGTAATAGAAATTATAATGATTTAAGTAATGATGAAAAGTTAGTTCTTTGTAAGAACTTAAAGGGATTAAAGATTAATATTACTGGTACTAAGGGATTTGATTCTAGTCAAATATGTAGTGGTGGCTTAAAACTTAGTGAAATTGATTATAATACTTTTGAATCTAAAGTAGTTAGTAATTTATATATAACTGGAGAACTATTAGATATGAATGGTAATTGTGGTGGTTATAACTTAACTACTTGTTGGATAAGTGGTATCTTGTCAGGTAAAGCTATAGGTGATAAATATGATTAGAGTTAGAAATATTAAATTACTTATAGAAGAAGATAATGAAAGTAATCTTAAGAATAAAATTTGTAAGAGATTAAGAATTAATAATATTAGTAATTATAAGATAGTTAAGAAAAGCATTGATGCCAGAGATAAAAATAGTATTTATTATGTATATGAATTAGATATAGATACAAATGAAAAGGTTCGAATAGATAATAAAGATATATTTAATACTCCTAATGAAGAGTATAAATATAGTATTACTGGTACTAATAAATTAAATAATAGAATAGTTATAGTAGGTAGTGGACCTAGTGGTTTAATGTGTGCTTATTTATTAAGTGAAGCTGGATTTTCTCCTTTAATTATTGAACAAGGTTCTCCTATAGAAAAAAGAATAGAAGACGTTGAAGAGTTCTTTAAAACTAATAAATTAAATACTTTAAGTAATATTCAATTTGGTGAAGGTGGAGCCGGTACTTTCTCTGATGGAAAGCTTAATACACTTGTTAAAGATAAAAGATTTATAGGTAAAAAAGTATTTGAGATATTTATAGAGAATGGTGCTCCAGAAGAAATTATGTATTTAAATAAACCTCATATTGGTACTGATATATTAAGAAAAGTAATAGTTAATATGAGAAATAAAATTATTAGTATGGGTGGAGAATTTAGATTTAATACTAAGATGACTGATATTAATATAAATAATAATAAGATTTCTAGTATTATAGTTAATTCTAATGAAGAGATAATGTGTGATGTATTAGTTTTAGCTATAGGTCATTCTTCAAGAGATACCTTTAAAATGTTATATGATAAAGGCTTTTCCATGAAAAGTAAAAACTTTGCAGTAGGTTTTCGTATTGAACATTCACAAGATATGATTAATAAAAGCCAATATGGAGAAAAATATAAATTACTTCCACCAGCAGACTACAAACTAACTCATCAATGTAGTAATGGTAGAGGAGTATATTCATTTTGTATGTGTCCAGGTGGATTTGTAGTAAATGCATCTAGTGAAGAAAAAAGATTAGTAGTTAATGGTATGAGTAATTATAAACGTGATGAAAAGAATTCTAATAGCGCAATAGTAGTTACTGTTACTAATAAAGATTATGGTGAAGGAGTACTTGCTGGAGTAGAATATCAAAGAAGATTAGAAGAAAAAGCATATTCTTTAGGATCTGGTTTAATTCCTGTACAAAAATACATCGACTTTAAAAATAATAATACTAGTACTTTATTGGGAGAAGTTATTCCTAATACTAAAGGTGATTATAAACTTAGTAATTTAAGAAGTATATTTAGTGATGATATTAATAATTCTTTAATAGAAGGAATAGAATCTTTTGGTAATAAAATTAAAGGATTTAATAGGGATGATTCTATTCTTTTAGGAGTAGAATCTCGAACTAGTTCTCCTGTTATTATTGAAAGAAATGAGGATTTAGTTTCATCTATTAGTGGAATATATCCTTGTGGAGAAGGAGCTGGATATGCTGGAGGTATAACTACTGCTTCTATTGATGGAATAAAAGTATTTGAAAAAATAATAGAAAAGTATTATAATTAAAAAGCTGTTTGGAGGAATAATATGAGATTAGTAAATAGTATTGATGAAGCAAATTGTATAACTCACTCTGGTACTATGCATGCTGATGAAGTTTTTGCAACTGCTTTTCTTGATTTATATTTAGATGATGTTAGAGTATTTAGAACTGGTAGAATTGATAATTATACTGGTGATGCTTTAGTTTATGATATTGGTAGAGGTAAGTTTGATCATCATCAGTTAGATGCAGAAAAAAGAGATAATGGAATAACATATTCTTCTTTAGGACTTCTATGGAGAGAATATGGAAGAGATTTCTTAAATAAATATAATTTTGAGAATATTGAGGAAATGTTTATTGGAATAGATAAAGATTTAATAGAAGGAATAGATGCTGATGATAATGGAGTTTTTCCTAAGATTGAATCTAATTGTAAAGTAAAAACATTACCTAGTATTATTAAAATATTTAATCCTAGTTTTGATTCAGGAGAAAATGAGAGTGAACAATTCTTAAAAGCAGTAAAACTAGCTAAAATGATATTTGAAGAAGAAATAGTATATATAAATGGAAAAATAATTTCAGATAAGAAAGTAACTGATATTATTAATAATAGTGATATTAGTAAAGGTTATTTATATTTAGATGAATATTTTCCATATGAAGATGCTATTATAAATCATCCAGATGGAGATAAAATTCTTTTTGTAGCATTCCCTTCAAATAGAGGAGGTTATGCTATAAAAACAGTTGCTAAAAGTTCTGAAGATAAAACTGCTAGAAGATTATTTCCAGAAGAATGGGGTGGACTACAAGACTCTCAACTTGAAGAAGTTTCAGGAATACTTGGTTTAAGATTTTGTCATACTGGTAGATTTATAGTTAATTGTAGTAGTCTAGATGCTATGAATAAAGTGCTTGACATAGTATGTAAATAAATGTAAAAGGTATTATTAAAATACTTTGAATTATTGAAAATAAATAATTAAAATTATATGATAAACATGAGGTGTATTTATGTATCAATACAATAGAAAAAAAGAAATTATTAAAAATGCTATATATATAGTATTTATATTATTACTAGCAGTAATTCCTACATACTATATATATAATAAGTTTCAAGGAGTTAGAGATATTAGTGTAAATTCTACTTTACTTGATGTTACATATCATGAAAAAACAGGTGATAGAATTACTTTAGATAAGGTTACTCCAGTTACTGATTCTGTAGGATTAAGTTCTAAATCTTATAGTATTACTATTAAGAATAATTTAACTGAAAAAGTAGATTATAAAGTTAGTTTATTTGAAGATATTGAGAAAATAGAAGAAGATTTATGCCAAGATAGTTTAATTCCTAAAGAAGTAATTAGAGTATCTATAAAAGCAAGTAAACTTGGTACTAAGATTTATAATTTAAATGAATTAGAGAATGGTATTTTATTAGAAGATACTATGGAAGCTTTAGAAAAGAAAAATGTTTCTATTCGTGTATGGGTAAGACAAGATAGTGGTATTCCTAGTGGAAGTAAATTACATTATCATGGAAAAATAAAAGTAGAAGAAATTAATAAGTAGGTGTAATATGCCAATAGATTTAAGTTTATTAAATAGTAATACAGTAGATAAAATAGATATTAGTAATACTTATTCAATTCCAAAAGATTATTTTGAAAATATGGATGTTATAAGTATTGATAATGTTAAAGTTGATGGTGAAATTACTAGAGTAGTTAATGAAGATGAAGAATTATGTTTATATGTTAAGGCTACTATAGATGGAATTATGATAATACCTGATTCTATATCTTTAGAAGAGGTAGAGTATCCTTTTCATATAGATTATGATGATTATTTGGATGAAAATTGTAAAAATAATGAAAATACACTTGATATTTTTACGTTTTTGTGGGAAAATATCGTATTAGAGGTCCCCTTACAGTTTACTAAGGTTAGTGATCTCAGTAAATATCATGGGGATGGATGGAAATTAATTAGTGAAGAAGAACGTAATCTTCAAAGTAATCCGTTTAGTGAATTATTAAAAGAATTTGATAAGGAGTGAGATAATATGATGAAATTAGACATTCAAATGTTTGCTGTTCCTTTCCGTAAAGTTTCAAAAACAAGAAAGAGAATGAGAAGAAGTCATAATGCTATGGATATTCCAGGTATGACTAAATGTCCTAAATGTGGGGAAATGATTAAACCTCATAGAGTTTGCCCTAAATGTGGAAGTTATAAAGGAAAAGTAGAAGTTGTAAAAGAAGCAGAATAATATCTGTTTTTTTTATTACTTTTTTATGCTATAATTAAAATAGGTGAGGGTATGAAAAAGAATAAAAAGCATAGTTTTTCTTTAATAGAATTAATTTGTATTATTGGAATCGTTAGTGTATTAATAATAATGTTTATTATTGTTTCTATTAAAGTAATTGAAAACTCTAAAATAAATGATAAATTAGCCCAAGAAAAGTATATTAATGATGCATGTGAGGCTTATATATATAGTAATAGAAATAAAGCACCTAGTGTTATTGGAGACACAGTTAATATAGATTTAAAAACTCTAAAAAATGAGAATTATTTAGATAAAGATATATATAATTCTAAAAATGAATCTTGTATGGATAATTCATATGTTAGAGTATATAAATTAAATCAAAAAGAATATACATATTTACCTTATCTATACTGTGGTAAAAGTAAAAGAAATGAAGTAGAAGAATTACCTACTCCTATAGTAAAAGCTTTATTTATAGATAGTAATGATGAAGATAATAATACTTTGATTTTTAATAATTTAAATCAAAGTAGATTATATATAGAAATGATTGGTGGAGTAGATTCTTTTGGTAGAGAAATTGAAATAGATACTTATGAAATAACTATTTCTATGAGTACTAATGAAAATAAAGAATTAAAAGAATATTATTATTCTGGAAAGATTAGTGCTAATAAGAGATATACTTATGTTATAGATCAAAAGATATTGGGTTATGTAAACGCAAATGATGCTACTAGTATTAAAGTGGTTGTTAAGACTATTAATGTTTTAGGAGGAGTAAGTGAAGTTACTTCTATAGCACAATCAAATAATAAAGAAAACTAATATTTAATTAGTTCTTTTTTTTTGTTATAATAATTTTGGTGAAGTATATGAGTAAATCTAAACTAATAATTTGCCCTAATGAGGAAAAATTAAAAATACTTTTATCTCTAAATAATAGTAAGGAATTAAATCCTATTAAGTTTATGACTAAAAGTGAATTCTTTAATAATTATTATTTTTCTTATAATGATGATACTATTTATTATCTAATGAAAAAATATAATTATAATATTGATGTATGTAAGGTATATTTAAGTAATTTATATGTTATTGATATAGATAAAGAATATAATTCTAGTAAACTTAATTTTTTAAAAGAATTAAAAAAGGAACTAATAGAGAATAATCTATTAGTATTTAATAATGGATTTAAAGAGTATTTAAAAGATAAAGAAATTATTGTTAAGAATTATTATGATTTAGATTTATATGAAGAAGAAGTATTAAATTATAAGAGTAATATAGTTCCTAGTACTATAGATAATCCTGTGTATGAATTTAATACTATGGAAGAAGAAGTTAGTTTTGTATGTACTAAGATAATTGAATTAATTAATAATGGAATAGATATTAATAAGATTAGTTTATGTAATGTAAGTAGGGACTATTACTATACTTTAAAGAGACTATTTAGTTATTATAATATTCCTATTAATATACCATTTAAAAATAGTATTTATTCTACTAAAGTAGTTAAAGATTATTTAGATACTGGTGTATTAGATTTAGAGAATTTAAGTAAATATAATATTAATAAAAAATTAGTTAATTATATTACTGATATTAATGATTCTATAAGTAAGGAGATATTAATTAGTAATTTAAAAAATACTTATATTAGTGATACTAAATATAATAATGCTGTTAGTATTAAAGAATTATTTAAAGAAGAATTTAATGATGATGAATATATCTTTGTATTAGGATTTAATCAAGATGTATTACCTAAGAATTATAAAGATATAGAGTATATTTCTGATAAAGAAAAAGTAGAAGTTAATATGTATTCTACAGATTATTTAAATAAAAGAGAGAAAGATACTACTATATATATATTATCTAATATTAAGAATTTATATTTAAGTTATAAATTAAGTACTCCGTTTGAATCTTTCTTTAGATCTAGTTTAATAGATGAGTTAAATTTAAAAGTAATAAATGATTATAAGAATAATTATAAGTATTCTAATTTCTATAATAAATTATTATTAGGGGATATGCTTGATAAATATAATTTATATGGAGAAAAAGAAGACTATTTAGAGAAATTATATAGTCATTATAGTATTCCATATAACACATATGATAATAAGTTTACTGGTATAAATAAGGATACTTATTTAACTCATTTAGCTTATCCATTAAAGATTAGTTATACATCTTTAAATAGTTATAATGAATGTAGTTTTAAATATTATTTAAATTATGTATTAAAACTTAGTGAATATGAAAGTACATTTCCAGCTTTTATAGGTAGTTTATACCATGAAATATTATCTCTTTATAAAGATAATAATTTTGATTTGGATACTGAATTTAATAAATATTTAGAGAGAAGAGAATTATCTTTAAAAGAAAAATTATTATTAGTTAGAATTAAAAAAGATTTAATTGAATTAATAAATGTATTAAAAAAACAAGATAAATATACTACTTATAAAGATGAATTATATGAGAAATGTGTAGAGATAGATTTAAATAAGAATGTATCTGTTAAGTTTATAGGGTATATTGATAAAATAATGTATTATAAAAATATTGAAGATACATATTTTTCTATTGTAGATTATAAGACTGGTACTATAGATACTCATATAGAACCAATGAAGTATGGATTACATATGCAATTGCCAGTGTACTTGTATTTAATTCATTATGGTAGATGTTTTACTAATCCTATATTTACTGGTATATACTATCAAAACATTTTATTTAATTATCCAACTTGGAGTAAAAAGATAGATAAAGAAATACATGATAGATATTTATTAAAGGGATATAGTACTGATGATGTTAGTATATTAGAAAGATTTGATTGTACTTATAAGAGTAGTGAATTAATTAAATCTATGAGTTATAGTGATGATAAAGGATTTAATAGATTTGCTAAAATTATTAATAATGATACTATGTATAATCTAATTAAATATGTTAAAGATGAGATTAATAATAAAACAGATAAAATATTAGATGCTGATTTTTCTATTAATCCTAAAGTATATGATAAAGAGAATGTATCATGTAAATATTGTGAGTTTAAAGATATATGCTTTATGAAAGATAAAGATATTAAATACTTAGAAAAGATTGATAATTTAGATTTCCTAGGAGGTGAAGAGTAATGGCTTGGACAGAAGATCAATTAAAAGCAATTAACCTTGAAGGAAAAAATATAATAGTATCAGCAGGTGCAGGTTCTGGTAAAACAGCAGTACTTACTGAAAGAGTAAAAAGAAAATTATTAGATGGTATTCATATTAATAATTTATTAGTACTTACATTTACTAATGCAGCTGCAAAAGAAATGAAAGATAGAATTAGAAAAGCAGTTTTAGATACTCCTAGTTTAAAAGATGAGATTAATTTAATAGATGGAGCATATATAACTACATTTGATTCATTCTCACTTTCTATAGTTAAGAAATATCATACTAAACTTAATATAACTAATAATGTTAAAGTTAGTGATCAAGTAATAATAGATATTAAAACTAAAGAGTTATTAGATGAAATATTTGATGAGTATTATTTAACTCCTACTAGTAGTTTTAATAGTTTAATTAGTGATTTTTCATTAAAAGATGATTCTGAATTAAAAGAATATATATTAAATTTATATAAAAAAATATCTTTAAAATATGATAAAAAGAAATATTTAGAAGAGTATTTTGATAATTATGATATAGAAAAGTTTGTAGAAGATTATATTGATTTAATTAAAAATAAACAAAGTATTTTAATTGAATTAGTAAAAGAATTACCTAATTATTTTGAAGATAGTTTTATTAATAAAGTAGAGGATTGTTTAGATAAATTAATTAAAGCTAATAGTTATGAAGATATATTAAATTCATTTAATTATGATAAAGCTCCTAGTGTACCTAATGGTAGTAGTAATGCAGCTAAAGAATTAAAAAGTAGTATTTTTGAAATAGCAGATGAGATTAAAGAATTATGTTCTTATGAAAATATAGATTCTATAAAAGAAGAATTATTATCTACTAAAGATAATACTTTAATGATAGTAGAAATATTAAAAGAATTAGATAAGAGATTAGAAGAATATAAATTTAATAATCAAGTATTTAATTTTAATGATATCGCAAGACTTGCTATTAAAGTAGTAATGGATAATGAAGATGTTAAAGAAGAATTAAAATCTAATTTCCAAGAAATATTAGTAGATGAGTATCAAGATACTTCTGATCTTCAAGAATTATTTATATCTCTAATAGCTAATAATAATGTTTATATGGTAGGCGATATAAAACAATCAATCTATCGTTTTAGAAATGCTAATCCATATATTTTTAAGAGTAAATATGATTTATATAGAGATACTGATTCTGGGGAAAAAATAGATTTAGTTAAAAACTTTAGATCTCGTAATCAAGTTCTTGATGGAATAAATTTAATGTTTGATTTATTCATGGATGATAGTTTTGGAGGAGCAGATTATAAAACTTCTCATAGATTAGTATTTGGTAATGGTGATTATACTGATACAGTTGATAATTATGATTTAGGAATACTTACATATGATGATAAGAATTTAAATGGACTAAGTAAATCAGAAGAAGAAGCATTTATTATAGGTAAAGATATTATTGATAAGATAAATCATAATTATAAAGTGTTTGATAAGAATGAAAAAATAGTTAGAAATTGTAAATATAATGACTTTGTAATATTACTTGATAAGAGTAAAGATTTTGATTTATATAAAAAGATATTTGAGTATTTAGGATTACCTCTAAATATTATTAAAGAAGAAGAATTAACTAATGATGATGATATCTCAATAATTAGAAATTTATTAAGATTATTAATTTGCATTAAAGAAGATAGATTAGACTTAGAATTTATATATACTTATATATCTATTTGTAGAAGTTATTTATATAAAATTAGTGATGAAGAAATATATGAGATTTATGTAAATAATAGTTATAAAGAAACTAGTTTATATAAGAAATGTTTAGAATTAACTCTTTCTATGGATACAACTAATCTTAGTAGTTATTTAAGATATGTTTTAGATGAATTTAATTATGAAGAAAAGATACTTACTATTAATAATATAAAATCATATACAGTTAGAGTAGAGTACTTATATAATTTAGCTAAAAGTATGGAAGATGAAGGTATTACTATTTATGACTTTGTTAATTATTTAAATGATATTTTTGAAAATGATTATAATTTAAGTTTTAATGCTAATAGTGGTAAATTAAATAGTATTCGAATAATGACAATTCATAAATCTAAAGGATTAGAATTCCCTATATGTTATTTTGGAGGATTCTATAATAGATTTAATTTAAGAGATTTATCAGAAAAAATATTATTTGATAATAAATATGGAATAGTACTTCCTAAAGTAAATGAGTATTATAAAGACACTATTTTAAAAACATTAATTAAAAAGAATAATAGACGTGAAGAAATAAGTGAGAGAATAAGACTTTTATATGTTGCTTTAACTAGAGCTAGAGAAAAAATGATTATAGTAATTCCTAAAATAGAAGAAGATACTGAAGTACTTGATATGGTACCTAGTTATAAAAGAGAAAAATATAATTCATTCTTAAGTATTATTAAAAGTATTTATTCTAATCTTCTGAATTATGTTAAAGAAGTAGATATTGTAGGAGATAGAGGATATCAAAATATAGATACAAATTCTATTACTTTAGATTCTAGTGAAGAGGATATTATTGTAAATGAGATTAATGTAGAGACTAAGGTACTTGAAGAGGTTCATTATTCTAAAGATAAATTACATGTAATTAGTAAAGAAGAAAAGGATATAATGGAATTTGGTACTTTGGTTCATTCTATCTTAGAGTTAATTGATTTTAATAATTATAATTTGGATTTATATGATATAGATAATTCTATTAAGAGTAAAATTACTAATTTTATTAATAGTGATTTTATGAAAGATAAGTTAAATCTTAATATGTATAAAGAATATGAATTCTTATATTCTGAAGATAATATACTTAGTCATGGAATTATAGATTTATTACTTGAAGATACTGATAAAATGATTATTGTTGATTATAAGTTAAAAGGTATAGATGATGAAGCTTATGATAAACAATTAAGTGGATATAGAAAATATATTGAGAATAAAACAGGTAAAAAGACTTACTGTTACTTATATTCAATTCTTGAGGAGAGGGTAAGAGAAGTATTATGAGAATATGTTTTATATGTTTAGGTAATATATGTAGGAGTCCTATGGCAGAGTTTATTATGAAAGATAAAGTAAATAAACTTGGTTTAGAAAATGACTTTCATATAGAGTCACGTGCTACTTCTTATGAAGAAGAGGGTAATGATATGTATCCTCCAGCTAAGAGAATACTTGATAATATGAATATTTCTTATACTAGACATTATTCTAAAAGAGTAGAAAAAGAAGATTATTCTAAATTTGATTTATTTGTATGTATGGAGGATTCTAATATTAGAAATCTTAGTTATATATTTGATGATACTGATAAAAAAGTTATTAAATTATTAGATAGAAATATTAGTGATCCTTGGTATACTGGTAATTTTATTAGTACTTATAATGATTTAGTAGAGGGTATTGATGAATTAATAAAAAGAGTTAAATAACTCTTTTTTTATTGAATATATTTGGTATATGTGATATAATATAAAAACTTGTTTAAGGAGGAATATTATGAGTATTGATTCTGATAAATTTATATATATGAGTTCAAGTGAAATGATAGAATATCTTGATAAAAAACGTAGATGTGCAGATGCTCAAAGAAAAGAAAATAAAGAATTAGGTAGTGCATTAGAATCTATAAAACCTAGAGTACCTAAAATATCTGAAGAAATTCAAATTAGTGATAAAAAAGAAGATATAGAAGATAGTTTTGAAAAAGAATTTGAATACTATTTTGGTGAATTTAAGAAGTTAAAAGAATATACTAAAGAATCAATAGAAGAAGTTCTTCCTTCACTTAATGATTATAATTATGAAAGAATAGTTATGAGAATAATTGCAGAAATATCTCGTGATATAAAAGGATATAGGGAAATACTTTTTACTTTTGGTCCTACTATGAATAAAGAAGAATTAGAAGAATATAGAAACGAGATTGTTTATAATAATGCAATTAGGTTAATTTTAAAAGATATTTTATTTACAAAAGAAAAAGAAAAAATAGTTGAGACTAAGAATAAACTTATATTTGTACCTGTTGCTAGTACTGGTAAAATACGTATTTTTGATGAATTAAAAGATATTCCATCTGAAGAATATGATGGTTTTATTGACCTTCTTGAATCTATTAAAGATGGTACATTTAAAGGATTTAAAGTATTTAATAATAATGAAACTTTAAATGGTTTATTAGAAGTTAGAAGACATTTAGTACGTGTAGTATATCAAAGATTATCAAAAGACTGTTATGCTATTATTTCAATATTTATGAAAAAGACACAAAATGATAATGGGTATAAAAAACCAATACAAATAAAATATGCTGAGTATAAAACTATAGAAAAAGAATTAAAGAAGAGTGTTAATGATCCTAGTTTTTTAGAAAAACATGAAAAGTATGAAGAAGAAGTATTTAAAATACTAGGTTCTGATAAGAATAATGGTAAGGGGGTAAAATAATGACAACACAAGATTTTATTGATAAGTGTCAAGAAAAAATTGATGAGTTAAATAAGAAAATAGAAGAACCTCCTATTGAGTATTCTTATTATAATGATTTTGTACGTAATTATAATATTAAAACTGTTGCTGGTTTATCTAAAATACCATATATAGATCTTGCTAATGCATTAATATATCCTGATATGGATGCTGAAACTTTAAATGAAGTATTTGAATCTACAGAAGGTTTTAAATGTTTATTAAATGAATTAACTAGTGATGAATTAGATGAAGTTAATCAAATATTTTTAAGTTTTGTTAAAAGTGGTGATGGTGATGTATTAGAGTATATTTTTGATTATCATAATTCTAATGAAATAATTAAAAAAGTTAAAAAAATATTTACTACTGAAGGATCAAGTAAAGAAGAAAAACAACATTTATTAACAGTACATAATTTAATAGAAAAATTACTTACAAATAATAAGATGCCAGGATGGGATATTATAAGACTTGTTAAATATTATAGAAAGTCATCTGCTGGTATGCATAATATAATAGCTGTTATTAGATTTGTAAAATTTCTAAAAGAAGAAAATCATGATGTTAATTCAAAAGAGTATAAAGAAAGATTTGCAAAAGATGAAAAAGATATTTTAGATGTTTGTAGTGCTATTGAAATGTGTAGAAAGATGATTAATGAAGATTATAAAAAGTATAAGGCTAGTTTATCTCATGAACTTACTATTTATAAGAATCTTAAAAAGAATGTAGAAAACGCTTTTAAAAAAGATGAAATAACTAATTATGAAATGATTATTCATGATATAGATGATGAAAAAATGAGAAGGGAATTCTTAAACTTAGTATATAAACATAATAAAGTAGAATATGATAAAGTAGAAGAATTAAATATGTCTTTAAAAAAGAATTCTGTAGTTAATTATATATCTATATTAAAGTCATATAGTATTAAAAAAGAAGAAGTAGATTTACTTAAAGTAATGAATAATTCTTGTGAAGATTTAGATAAAATGTTAAAAGTACTTAATGGTATTGTTGGAGATAAAAATACAATAATTAGAATAATAGAATTTAGTAATTTAGAAAGTGTTAATTATTTTAAAGAATTAAAAAGTACTGGTGTATTAGGAAATAGTGCTTTTATGAGATATCCAAAAATATTTGATGCTAATAGTGTTGAAAGAAAAGTATTAGATAAAAATATAGAGATGCTTAAGAATTATAATATAGATTTTTCTTTATTTCATAAGGCTCCTGATGTATTAATAGAAAATACTAATTTAAGTGAAAATATTGAAATATTATATTATTATGAATTACTTGATAATTTAAATAATACTAGAAAAATGAAGTTTCTAAAAAAAGATAATTTAGTAGAAATTATTGATAAGATAATTGAATTAGGATATGAGGAATTCTTAGATACTGGATTAGATTTATTAAATGAAAATAATTGGGATAGAATTTATGTATTGAAAACTATGGGATTAAAACCTGAAACTAAAGAAGAATTAATTAGATGTTTAAGAGATGATAAATTCTTTATTCCTGATAATAAGTTAAGTTCATATATAGAGAATGATACTGTATTTTGTGAAGATTTAGATATTTTTTACGATACTGATATTGCTGCTATTGTAAAAGATTATGCTAATACTAAAAGATCTTTAAGTTTTGACGGAGTAATTATTTCTAAAAATAGAGTAGCTAGAAATCTTACTAATGATGACTTTGATATTAATGATTTCTTTAAGGCTATAATTACTAATGGTGTATTAGATAGTAGTGAAATAGACACTATTAAATCAAGTTTAAAAAATAAGACATATAGAATAGGTGAATAGTATAAAAAACACATAAATTATATGTGTTTTTTTGTTGAAATAATAGGATTAATATAGTATAATTATTCTATAATAGGTGAGTGCGTATGAAGAAGAAAATTATATTTATTTTTTTATTGTTTTCTATTATTTTTATGCCTAAAATAGTTTACGCAGCTGGTGAAGACAGAATTCACTTTATTAAGAATGAAAGTGGTACAGGGGATGCAATAGTTATTCAGAGTAATGGTCATTATGGATTGGTTGATACTATGAATCCTGGACCTACTTCACCTTTAGCTTCTTATGATAGTTCTTTAGTAAGTGAAACTGATAATGGTACTAAAGTATATAATTATCTTAGAAAGATAGGATGTAGTCATTTAGATTTTGTAATCATAACACATAATCATCCTGATCATAATGGTGGTATTAGTGAATTAGGTGATTTAGTTGATTATAATACATTTGCAATTTATAAAACTGATGTTATTGTAGATGATGATGTTGATGAAGCAAATGGTTTAGGTAATCATGAGAGTTATAGACAAGAAATAGAGTATTTAAGTCATAAAAATGCTATTATGTGTGATACTATTTATTGCGATCATAGTAATTCTGATAATGGTTTTATTTATGGAGTAGTTAGAAATACGAATACTGATGTAGAAACTGATACTAATTTAAAAGATAGACTTAGTTTTGAATTTGGTGATTTTGATATTGATATATATAATTTATATACAAATTCTAATCATAATGAGAATCTTAATTCTTTAGTTACATTAGTTACTAGAAAAGATTATAATCCAGATGATAATGTAGATACTAGTATAAAAACTGCATTAATGGGTGACTTGGAATCTGGAAGAGGAGATATTGATTATGATTATGCAGATAGTGTTTCAAATATAATAACTAATCCTGTAGGTATATGTGAAGAATGTGTTGAATATGGTATAGAAGGACATATTGCTTCAATTATTGGGAATGTTAGTATATTAAAAGCTGGAAGTCATGGTGGTGTTGATTCAAGTTCTTATTTAGCGTTTAAATATCTGAATCCAAATTATTATATTATTACTGATGTTTATGATGAAGATGCTAATGGTATTCATCCAAAACAACATTCAATTTTGCCAATTTTGTTATTTAAAGAAGCTAATGCTACATCTACATATTATACAAAACAATCTGATGGGGCAATTGTATTTGATTTTCATAAAGAAAGTTTTGATGTTTATAATTTTAGTAGTGAAACTGGTGGAGTATCAGATAATCCTATGTATCCAAATCTTGTTTCAAATATAGTTAATAATACTGGATCTAATTGGTTTAGTATAGATGGTATGTATCGTTCACAAAAACTTTATTATTATGTTGAGAATGGTCAATTAGTTATTGGATGGAAAAAAATAGATGATCTTTGGTATTACTTTGGAGTAGATGAAGGAATGGCTCAAGGTATTACTAATATAGGTGGTAGATTTTATTATTTTTCTACTGAAGAAGAAGCAGATGATATAACTAAAGCTGGAACTATGGCAGTAGGTTTTAAGAAAGTTAATAATCATTTATATTATTTTAGAAAAGCTGATAATGAGATTTCAAATGGACCATTGGGAACAGCTGTTTCAAATTTTGCTACGATTGATAATGAATTATATTATTTTAGAATAGACACTGATGATATTTCTGAGGGACCTAAAGATTCAGCAGTAATAGGACTAGCTAATATTGGAGATGAAACATATTATTTTAGAACTTATGAAAATGAAGTGTCTGAAGGTTCTGAAGGCAGTGCATTGAAAAATGGCTGTGTTAGAATTGGTAAAAAGGGATATTGCTTCGATGAAGATGGTCATGTAAGTAGTATTACAACATATGCAAGTGTTCCTACTACTGATATGTGTAGAAATGGTGAATATACAGGTTCAGAACAAGTATTAACTTATAATGCTTTAGCTGGATATACATGGAGTAATAATAAAGGTACAAATATAGGAGAATATCAAGTAACTGCATCTTTGAAACACGGTTATATGTGGGATGATGAAACTGAAAATCCAAAAACTATAACTTGTAATATTATAAAAATGCAAATTATTAAGCCATCAGTAAAATATCCAACATATAATTATGTAGGAAGAAATATTACTGCAGAATTAGTTAATTATAATTCAAATAGAATGTTATTAACAGGTAATCTTTCAGGAACAAATGTTGGAGATTATACTATAACTGCAGCTTTAAAAAATAAAAGTATTTCAGAATGGTCTGATGGTACTGATGATAATATAGTACTTAATTGGTCTATAGTTAAGACAAAACTTGAAAAACCATATGTTTATAAATTTAGTGGACCTTATGATGGTACTGCTCATACAATTACGGCTGAGACTATAGAAGGAATAACATTAAATTATAAAACTGATGATACAGATTGGTCATCTGTTGTACCAACAAGGACAGATGCAGGTGTTACAACAGTTTATGTAAAAGCACTTGGTAATGAAAATTATATTGATTCAGATGTAGCAACTGGTACTATAGAAATATCAAAAGTACAGGCAGCTGCTCCAATTGTATCAAATTATGGTGGTAGATGTGATGGATATGATCATTCAATTACTGTAGAACCAGTAAATGATGGAACATTGTATTACAAAACAAATACAACAGATTGGTCAGAAGAAAAACCAACAAGGACAGATGTTGGTACTACTACAGTATATGTAAAAGTAGTAGGCGATAAGAATCATACAGATTCAGATGTTGTAACTGGTAAGATTATAATACTTGCTGGTAGTACTTATACAGTTAATACTTATAAAGTAGATGCTACTGAAACATATATCACTAGAATTCCAATTAATACATCTGCTCAAGCATTTAAACAAAATATAAGTGTAAATGCAGGATATGAAGTTTCTGTTGATACTAAAACAGTTAATGGTAATGAAGTATTATTTACTGGTGGTAAAGCAAGAATAATGCAAGGTGATATTGTTGTTAAGGAATTTATTATTGTTGTTAGTGGTGATACTAATGGTGATGGTAAACTTAATTATTTAGATTATGTCAAAGTATATAATCATATTCAAAAAGAAAAGAATCCACAATATAATGGAAATCTTCTTGTAGGAATGTATGAAATGGCTGGAGATATGTCAGGTGATAATAAAATTAATTACTTGGACTATGTAAAAATATATAATAAAATACAAGAATTAAAGGGAGGAACTAACTAATGAAAAAAATAATAGTAGTTGTATTATTAACTATAGGATTACTACTTTTTCCAAAAAATGTTTTAGCAAGTGGAGGAATAACTATTTCTACAACATCTTTATCAATGGAAGAAGGTAGTTCTAGAACCTTTACAATAACTGCAATTAATACAATAGGTGACGTTACTATAGCGTCAAGTAATTCTTCGGTAGCAACAGTTAGTAGTGGCTCTTGGACAACTGGAATGGTTGGTAGTGGAGAAAATAAAAGTACAACAATTACTGTAACTGGAATTAGTGAAGGAACAACATCAATTGTTCTTACATTAGATGGTTCTACATTTGATGAAGAACCTGTTACAGGAAACAGAACTATTTCTGTATATGTTTCAAAGAAACAAGTTCAACCAGATCCTACACCTACACCAACTCCAACTCCTACACCACAACCTACTAATAATACAAATAATAATAGCAATAATACTCCGAAAGAGGAAACAAAATCTAATAATAGTAAGTTAAAACAATTATCTATTGATAATTATGAATTAAAGAAAATAGATGATAATAATTATGAATTAATTGTCGAAAATAATGTTGCAATGGTTAGTATTAAAGCTGTTGCTGATGATTCTAAAGCAAAAATAACAGGTACTGGAGTACATGAATTAAAAGTTGGAGATAATAAAATTGAGTTAGTTGTAACTGCTGAAGATGGTTCTACTAATAAGATAAATGTTAAAGTTACTAGAAAAGATGAAGAAGAAGTTATTAAAACTTCTACTGATGATACAAAAAATATTACATCAAAGCCTAATAAAACTGGCAATTCTATTAATATTATTGAGATATTTATGATATTACTTAATATTATTTTAGCTGTTCTAGTAGTTGTATTATTTAATAAAAATAAAAGATTAAGAGAGAGTATTAATAAAATTAGCTAAATAGATTAATTTTGTTGACATAAAAGCATGAAAATGTTATAATCTATGTGTTTGACGCCTCATGCTCAAACCGCATTGAGAAGGTAGAAACACTTATGTGTACCTTAAGAGCGAGTCTTAAGTTAAAAAAAGGAGGTATTTTATGAACGCTGTTGTTAAAGTTGGTGGAAAACAATACTATGTTACAGAAGGTTCAGTAATTTTCGTTGAAAAATTAAATTGTAATGATGGTGACGTAGTTAATTTTGACCAAGTATTAATGCTTGACTCTAAAGTTGGAAATCCTTACCTTACAGGTGTTACTGTTCAAGGAAAAGTTTTAAAGAATGGTAAAGCTAAAAAGATTAGAATCTTTAAATATAAGAGTAAAGATAGATCTAACCGTGTGACTCAAGGACATAGACAACCTTATACTAAAATTGAAATTACTAAAATTGCTGGTTAATTATGATTAAAGTAGAAGTTGTAAAAGAAAAAGATTTATATAAAAAAGTATCTATAATTGGTCATGCTATGTATGCTGATTATGGTAAAGATATAGTATGTAGTGCAGTAAGTAGTATAGTTACTACAACAATAAATGGTTGTATTGCACTAGATAAGGATAGTCTTAGTTATGAAGTTAATGATAAAGGAGTATATATTTCTAATATAGTAGAAGGTAATACACAAACATTAATTAATAACATGGTTAGTCTTTTAAAAGAGTTGGAAGAAAAGTATCCAACAAATATTAAGGTTATGTAAGGAGGAGAATTATGAAGTTTTTAAAATTAGATATTCAATTATTTGCTCACCACAAAGGGCAAGGATCAACATCTAATGGTCGTGATTCTGCAGGACGTAGACTTGGAGCTAAAGCAGCTGATGG
>JAFZPS010000059.1 GCA_017550205.1 Bacilli bacterium
CATTCAGAAGGGACACCGTCTCTTGCAACTTTTTGTTTAAATTTTCTTAGAGCTTGATCTAGATTACCTCTAACTGTAACTTTAGTAGCCATCTGTTTCCCTCCCTTCGGCTTCAATCACAAACAATTATAACAAAAGAATATAGAATTTTCAACTTTTTTTAGGTTTTTTCCACAATTTTCCCCTAAATAACAACAAAATTATACAAATTTCTTAAGAAATTACCTAAATAAACTCCTGAATGATATATAAAATTAATTAATATTGGAATTACTGGTAATAATACAATTATTATAACTATTAATAATACTACTTTTATTTTAGTGGACATAAGTTATCTTCAGCTATTCGCCTTATACCTGATCCTAGAGAGTATCCGGCATTCTTTAATACTTCAATAATACTTACTACTGCATTAATTATAGGACCACTTATATTTCCACCTTTTATACTATCTAATTTATCTTCTTTTATAGTTTTCATCCATTACACCTTTCTGGATTTGTGATGCCCTCAATAACACCTGAAATAAATATTACTGCTGCAGATATGGCTAAACCTATCCATATACCTGTAGTTATTCCTTCTCCTCCTTTTATACTTTCTAAGTTTTCTTCATTTAACTTTGTCATTAGTTATCACCTTCCCCTATCTTTTTTAATAATTTTAATATATTTATCTTTTTATTCTTTATACTTAATTCTACATAGTCACTACTTTTTTTATTTTTAGGTGTTTTTACATTTATTAATATTTCATAATACTTAGTATTATCTTTCTTAGTAATATATCCTTTATTTTCTAATATTTTATATTCTAATAGTTTATTATTTAGATATATTTTTTTATTCTTATATAATAATTCTTTATCATTTTTATCTATTATTAAAGTAACAATATTATTATTACTTATTATTCCAGTTAGTTTTTTATATTTATAAACTTTATAATTATAAAGAACTATAAAAGATAGTATTTCTATTGTGATTAGAATTATTAATATAAAAATAATTATTACTTGTTTTTCATAATTTCTAACTTTCATATATTTTCCCATTCTCTAGTTTTAATACTCTATCAAAGCACTTTTTATTATTAAATCTATGAGATATTACAATTACTGTTTTATCTTTAAGATAAGAAAATATGTTTTCTAATACTTTCTTTTCTTTAGTAATATCTATTCCAGATAGTGCTTCATCAAATATATAAATGTTACTATTTCTTAGTATACTTCTAGCTAGAATTATTCTTTGTCTTTCTCCATTACTAAAGTTAAAACCATTCTCTTCTATCATAGAATCATATCCAGTAATATTGTTTTTAATAATATCATCTACTAAACATATACTGCATATATTAGAGAATTCCTCCTCATTAATTTCTCTATAAAGCAATATATTATTTCTTACAGTATCATTAAATAAGTATTCATTATTAGTGACATAAGTTATATTACTTCTTATGTTTTCTAAATGATAATGATTAATATCTATATTAGATATTTTAATATGATTAAAGTCTACATCAATATATCTTAATAACATCTTTAATAATGTAGATTTACCACTACCGGAGTCTCCACTTAATAATACTTTTTCCCCTTTCTTTATACTTAAGTTTAGATCCTTGAATAAGTATTTACTTCCAACCTTATAATTCAAATTACTAAATATAATATCTCCATCCAACTTATAGGATAAATAAAAATAGTTGTTTTTAAAATTATCTTTATGTATCATGAATATTTCTTCTACTCTATCTAAGGCTATTTTGTATGAATTATATTCTTCTATTAGTGAGGTTAATGAATAAAACCGATTTATAAAATAATTAAAGAAAGTCTGATAAATAATTAAACTACTTAAAGATATTTTATTATTTATAACTTGTATTCCTCCTATTAGATAGATAATTATTAGATATGAATCATTAATAATACTTTTAATAAAACTAGTTGTTTCTATTAAGAAATTATACTTATAAATTAATTCTAATAAATTCTTATAATGTATTTTGAATTTATCAATCATTCTTTTTTCTAAGTGAAATCCTTTAATAGTATCTACATTACTAATTCCTTCTATAATATAAGAGTTAGTTTTATCTGTAGAATGATTTATACTAGGAAGTATTTTCTTTTTTCTTTTATTAAATGTGAGAGTTATAAAAAGAGATATGAATATAGGAATTAAAAGAATTAGAGTTACTTTTTTATTATATTTAAACATTATAATAAAAAAGATTATTGTGGTTATTAAGTCTGTAGATACTATACAAAAGAAATTACTTATATAAGTTCTTATTGTATTTAAATCTTTAAATCTAGAAATGACTTCTCCACATGTTCTATTCTTATAATAGAGATACGGAAGTAAAAGTAATTGTTTATAAGTGAGAGACGTAGTCTTTAAATCAAATATAGATGTCCATTTACTCAGTAATATATTTCTTAAATAACTATTTATATTTTTTAATAAATAGAGAAATATAATTAGATAAGTAATTATAAAAATATTTTTAGAAATATTATAGGTAATAGCATATTCTAATATATATTTAAAATGAAAGGATGAGATTAGATTTAGTATGAAGTAAGATGAAGTTAAGAAAATAATTAATAAAAGAGTTAATTTATTTTCTTTCATTATTTCTTTAATATTTTTATATATAACATTCTTTTTTAACATTACTGGTAATTTTTTAATAGGTTTTAAGAATAAATAGTTTTTACTTGAGAGTAGATTAAATTCATTAAAAGATATTATTTTTTTACCTTTAGCCGGATCCATTAAAGTTACTTCTTGTTTCTTTATATTAATTTCATATAGAACTACAAAATGTTTATAATTTTTATTGATTATAAAGTGAACTATACAGGGTAAGTTATTTACTTCTATATCTTCTAGATTTCCTGTTAGTCCTAATGCATCAAATCCTAGTTCTTTGGCCCCTTCTAATAAATTATATAAAGAAACTCCTTCTTTTGTAGTATGTGTTAGCTCTCTTAAATATTCTTTAGGTACTTCTCCACCATAAAACCTAATAATAGATAGTAAGCAACAAATACCACAATCTTTAATACCATCTTGGCTTACGATTTCCACTTAATTACTTTCACCTCCTACTATATTATTCGTAAGAAAAAATTTTTTTTCCAAAGTTTTTTTAAATTTTTACAAAAAAAAGACTTTTTCAAGTCTTTTAATTACATATGGTGGAGCATAGCGGGATCGAACCGCTGACCTCCACGGTGCAAACGTGGCGCTCTCCCAGCTGAGCTAATGCCCCATACTCAGTATTTCACTGACAAATAAGATTATAGCAAAGCCAGGTTTTAAAGTCAATATTTATTTTTAATTATTTAGTATTTATTCCTCTATCTCTTTGAGAATTTATTTTTTGACTTTGATATTCTCTCATCATATCTTCAAGTGCAGAATTAGCTGAAGTTCCATGTAGTCTTGTGTTAAGACTTGATACTAGTTTTTCTGCTTCTTCTGTTGCTTCTACATAACCTTTCATAACTTCATTATATGCAGAATCAGAGGCATCTTTAAATCTCTTTTCTCTTGCTTCTTCTATTTTTTTACTTTCTTCTTTTACGTTAATATTTAAGTTAGAAGATGCATACCCTCTTCCAACTAAAAATTCTCCATATGATTTATCAACTTCTACAATTTGTCCTTTTTTATAATCATCATAATCTTCAATGAATATTACTCTTAATTTATTAGATTCTACTTTGTCTTTTTTATTATTTTTAAATTTATCAAATAATCCCATAAAAGCCTCACTCTTTATTTAATTATATCATATATATTTCATCTAAATAATCCTTTTCTAATATATATTTATTATTTATATATATTAAATGATATTTATCTCTATATAAGTTATTTATATTATATATTATTTTATTCTTTTTAAAACTATAATTATTTAGATATCTTTCTAATAAATATTTATTATATATATAATCTATTTTATTTTTTTCTTTAGTTATTAGTATTAATAAAAAACTTATCATTATATATGTATTAATGCTTTTCTTACTAATTAGTAATAATAATATTGTTACTAAGTAACTTAAATATATTATTAATTTTAAACTACTCTTATATGAGATTATTTTATTTAAAAATAGTTTTACTAATTTACCTCCATCTAGAGGGTATATAGGTAATAAATTAAACATTAATATACTATAGTGATATGTATTTATTAGATCTTTTTTTGTAGGAATTAATACTAATAAAAGTAAATATGCTATATGCTGGAATATTGGTCCATTTATAAGTATTAATAGTTCTTTCTTTATACTTATATTTAAATCCATATTAAACTTAGATATTCCACCTAGTGGATAAATATATATTTCATTTATTTTTATACCTAAAATATAAGCTATTATTGTATGACCTAGTTCATGAATTATAATTAAAAAACTAATAATAAATACTTCTCTAAAAGAAGCAGTTAGTATAGATAAAACTATAAATACATATACTAATGGATTAATCTTAAATATATTCTTTATAGTCTAAATATGCTCCATCTTTTTGAAATACTAAGTATAATTCATTATTAATTGTTTCTCCTAGTAATTCTCCTTTTTCTACATAGTCATATAGCTTTATATTATTACCTTTAATATTTCCATAGAATACATCTATACCATTAGTTTGTTCTACTATGATAGTGTTTTTATAGTCTTCTTTTTCTCCAATAAACACTACTACTCCACTTTCTAATATAGGTACCATATAATTATTAGATACTTTTAGTTTTACTCCATCTTTATATTTACTAATATTTGTATATGATAGTGTTTCATTAAATACTTCTTGAGTTTTTTCTACTTCTATAATATTTCCTAAATACTTATTATATGTATTTTTTAATTTTTGAAATGGAAGAGATTCTTCATAAAATTTAGTTTTAATTGTTTCTTTATATTTTGTTTTTACTAGGATCATTCCTATTAAGAATATAATTATAGATAATAATAGTTTATTTAATGCTTTTTTTATTTCTTTTCTTAATACTAATCTTTCTTTCATATATTTCTCCTTTATAAAAATATATGAATAAAAAAAATAAGTATTCTAATTTATACTTATTTTTTTATATTTACTAGGTAATAATCTTATTACTAAATATATTAATTCAGAATAAATAATATTTAATAATAAACTATTTATTATTTTATAAAATACTTTATAGAAAGTTACTTCTACTACATTATATATTAATAGTATTATTCCAGTTAATGATTCATATGAGATTACTAAGATTATTATATATAGTATTAATCTTAATGGAGTTATTTCATATGTCTTATAAATATATTTTATTAATAATCCTATTACTACAAATAATACTCCATTAAAGAATAATAGATTTGTATAAAGTAAATCATATATTATTCCTACTATAAAAATAATAATAAAATAATTTCTTTCTTTTTTCTTAAAGAATGGATAAATCATAAAGATTGAGACTAGTGTTAGTAAAGGAGTAAATATAGATAAATTTGTATATAGATATGGTAGATAGTTAGATATTATTCCATCTAATAAAATAGATATTATTATAATAATTAAACTTATTATCATTCTTTCACCTTTAATACAGTTACATAATGGATGTCATTAAAGTTTTGACTTAGTTTTATGTAGACTGTTTTAGATAAATTATACTTATCTTTTTCTAGTTTTTCTACAGTACCTATATAAATACCAGCTGGGAAGAATTCTCCTAATCCACTAGTTAATACACTATCTCCTATATTAATATTTGTTGTTTTATCTATACCAGTAGCTTTAATTAATTTAGTTTTATTATCATATCCATTTAGTATTGCATAATTATCTATTTCATTTGTTTTTATAGCTATACTTACTTTGAAATTTAAATCATCTGAAGTTATTAATTTTACTTCACTAGAGTTTTTTGAAACTTTACTAATTTTTCCAATAAGACCATTTTTAGTTACTACAGCCATATTTTCTTTTATACCAGAAGATGTTCCTTTATCTATAGTTATTGTGTTAAACCAATAACTTTTATTTCTAGATAATATAGTTGCATTTACTGGAGAATATTCTGTTAATGTTTTATTTAATTCTAATGTTTCTTTTAATTCTTTTATTTCTTTTTCTAAAGATGAGTTTATATTTTTTTGAATTATATAACTTTCTGTTTGAGTTTTATTTTTATCTTTATTTAGACTAGTAAAAGGATACATTATTACTTTATTTATAGACATAGATATATCTTTTATAAATGTATTCTTACTTCTATATACTAATAAAGAAATAGATAATAATACTATTAATACTATTCCTATAATAATGTATATTATTTTATTTTTATTTTTCTTAAACATATCATCATCTCATTTTCTATTATATTATAAATTAAATATTTAGTATATCTATATTTTCATAAAAACTAAAGTATTTATCTTCACCTACTATTATATGGTCAATTACTGGAATTTTTTGAATTTCCCCTGTCTTCATTAAAGCTTCAGTAAATACTATATCAGCATGGGATGGAGTTACATCTCCAGTAGGATGATTATGAAGACATACTATAGATGAAGCACTTAATAAATAAGCTTCTTTAAATATTTCTCTTGTGTGTGTAGTAGATGAATTAATTGTACCTTTAAAGATTAATTTTCTTTTAATTAGTTCATTCTTAGTATTAAAGTAATAACAATAAAAACACTCTTGTTTTAGACCATTAAATAAGTATTTAGAATCTTCATATATTTTGTTAGATGAATCTAATTTTTTTAACTTATTAGTTTCTCTTAAAAATATTCTTTTACCTAGTTCTATTGAGGTTAATAGTTCTATTGCCTTTACTTCTCCAATTCCCTTAATCTTCATTAAATCATTCAAAGATAATTCTTTAAACTCAATTAATTTATATTTACTTAATAATTCTAAAGATAAATCATTCACATTCTTTTCCTTGGTACCAGTTTTTAAAATAATAGAGATTATTTCTTTATCTGTTAAATTACTTACACCAACTTCTTTTAATCTTTCTCTAGGTCTTTCTTCTACTGGTAGATCTTTTATTTTATACAAATTACCACCTCTATTATATTATTAGTAAAAATTTAAGTTTTACTACTGTTTTTTTATAATTTCTTGATAATTTGCGATTACTACTTCTTCTATAGTTAGTATTTGATTAGTATCTTTTGTATTTCTAATTAGGAGGTCAAACTGTTCTACATTAGTTTTAAATTCTTGGGATTCTAAGTTTATTTCTTTTACTGTTATATTTATATTTTCTTTTTTATAAATACTTTTTAGTTTTTCTAATACTTCTTTATCTCTAGTTATACCTATATAAACATGATACTTATTATCTTTATTTTCTATTATTCTTCTATTTATATTGACATCTATATTATTATAGTCATTATAAACACCTTCTTCTAAAAAATAATATGTATCTTTATTCCAAAGTTTTTTTATTAATTCTATTCTTTCTCCAAATAATAATTGACCTATAAGAAAACCTATACCTACAAAGAATATTCCTTTTATAATTAATTTTTTCATATAATCACCATATTAAATATATATTGTTTATACAGTGATTTTTTGTCGAAAAAAATAATGCAGATTATTCTGCATTATTTTACTTCATTTGGTTTTTTAATAAATGTTTTTTGTTTTTCATTAGTATCCCAAACTTCATGTGCTATTTTACCATTTATTTTTATTTGAATACGATCATTATTTTTTAATGGTGTATCAAAGGATACTTCTTTACCATTTACCACTATACTTGTGATTGTATCTATCTTATCTGGGTATACTTCATATATAAAGTTTGTTGCAGTACTTCCAGCAGGTAATTCTATACAATGACCACTATCAGTATATACATATACGTGATCTGTTAGTAAAACACTCATTATTAATGAGATGAATTCATTATCATCATGTGATAATTCATTAATCTCAATTAATTTTTTAGCAAATTGAGATTTTTCTCTAATAATTGCATTTGTTTCTTCTATAGTTTTACCATATTCAATATCAGCTATATTATCATAGTTTTCTATATTCCAATATGCTGCTACTCCATAGGCATCTATTTTATCCATTTCACGAGTTCTTATTTTTACTTTTATAAACTTACCATTTTTATCTGCTACTGTAGTATGAAGTGATTGATAGTTATTAGTTTTTGTATTACCTATATAATCTTTCAATCTACCATTAATTGGTTTATAAAATTTATGAACAACTCCTAGTGCTCTATAACAATCATCAATTGTATCTACTACTATTTTTAAATAGTTTAAGTCATATTGATTTTCCATATCATATCCATTTTTTTCTTTTTTGTATATTGTATATAGAGATTGTGTTCTAAGTATTGTTTTACATTCAATACCTTTATTTTTTAATTCTGCTTTTATTTTTTTAGACATTTCATCTAAACCAGGTGCTTCTTCTAAGAATAATTCTTCACGACGTTTTTTAATTCTATCATATTCTTCTCTATCTATATATTTAAGCGATAATTCTTCTAATTCATTTTTAACTCTATATGCACCTATAGCTAAGGCTAAAAGTGCAAATATTTTTAATGTTTCTTCAGCATTTTCTCTTTGTTTTGCTGGATTCTTCTTTTCCATTGTGTTCATGTTGTGTAGACGGTCAGCTAGTTTTATTATTATAATTCTTATATCTTTTGTAAAACCATTAACAATTTTTTTAGTATTAGCTTTTATTTGATCGCTCTTACTTGAGAAATCCATTGCTTTCATTTTAGTAACTCCATCTACTAATATAGAAACTGTTGGATTAATCATTTCAGCAATATCTTCTATTTTAAACTTAAATTTGGCATCTTCTACTGTATCATGTAAAAGAGCAGCACTTATTGTATCAGGATCAAATACTCCCATTCTTAATACGTTTAAGGCCACATTTAAAGGGTGTGAAATATAGGGTTCACCTGTTTCACGTGGTGGTTGGTTTCTATGAATTTTTTCCGCAATATCATACGCTTCATAAACTTCTTCTAGTTTTTCTTTAGCAACACCATGTTTTTTCAATTGAAAAATAATAGTTTCAATACTAACGTCCATAACCATTACCTCCCTTTTTTTGGTCTTATATTATATCAAAAAATACTCCAAAAGTCAATTTTTGTCAATATAAAAGAGTTAATTATTTCATTAACTCTTCTAATTTCTTTTTCTCTTCTTCTAACTTTTGTTTATCTAAATCTACTATATTCTTAGGTGCTTTATTTACATAGTTTTCATTAGATAAAAGTTTTTCTCTTCTTTCAATAGAAGCTTTTAATTGTTTAATTTGTTCTTCTTTAAGGGCTTTATCAGCTTCTGTTTCTATCTTTTCAAAGAAGATTTGAGCTTTTACTCTACTAGAGAATACTTTATATGCTTTAATACCTAATGGTTCAGTTACTAAGTTATCTTGTAGTTTTAACATTTTAACTATTAAATCATTATCATCAGTAGTATCAAACATTACTTTCATATCTTTAGTAATATTATTTTCTGCTTTTACATTTCTGAAGTTCTTAATAAATTCTATTTGATCGTCTACTATCTTTTCTTCATCATCAAATACTAATTTCTTATCATATTTAGGATAATCAGAAATCATAATAGCTTCATTATCTTTTACTGGTAACATTTGATAAATTTCTTCAGTAACAAATGGCATAAATGGTTGTAACATTTTTAAGATACCAGTTATTACATAACATAATGTAGATTTAGTACTTTCTTTATCTAATGAATACTTAGCCATTTCAATATAGTAATCACAGAATACATTCCATGTGAATTCATATATTTCAGAACCAGCTAAGTTAAATTCATATTTATCCATATGTTTAGTTACTCTCTTAATAGTTTTTTCATATTTAGATAATATCCATTTATCTTCAGGTTTTAAATCATCTAATTTAATTTCTTTTAAGTCTTCTATATTCATTAAGGCAAAACGTGAAGCATTCCACAATTTATTAATAAAGTTCCATGTAGATGCTAATTTAACTTCATCAAATTTTAGATCTGGTCCCATAGTAATATCTGTAGTTAAATAGAATCTTAGAGCGTCTGCTCCATACTTTTCAATCATATCAAATGGATCTACTCCATTACCTAATGATTTAGACATTTTTCTACCCATTTTATCTCTAATTAATCCGTGAATAACACAATCTTTGAATGGACGAACTCCATTAATATATTCTGATTGGAATGTCATTCTAGCTACCCAGAATGGAATAATGTCAGTTCCTGAGATCAAACAGTCTGTTGGGAAATATGTTTTTAAATCTACTGTTTCTTCTGGCCAACCAAATGTTGAGAATGGCCATAATGCAGATGAAAACCATGTATCTAATACATCTTCATCTTGTACCCAACCTTCTTCCTTAGGTGCTTCCATACCAACATATACTTCATCACCTTTATACCAAGCAGGAATTCTATGACCCCACCATAATTGACGAGATATACACCAGTCATAAGTTATTTCCATCCAGTGTCTTAGAATCTTTTCAAATCTTTTTGGTACAAAGTTAACTTTCTTATCTTTATCATCTTGGAATTTTAATACGTTGTCTGCTAAACCTCTCATCTTAACAAACCATTGTTTTTTAATCATTGGTTCTACCATTACACCAGTACGTTCAGAATGACCTACTTCATGTACTAATGGTTCTATTTCAAGTAATAATCCTTGTGCCTTTAAATCTTCAAGACAAGCTTCTCTACACTCTTCTCTAGTCATACCTTGATACTTTTCTGGAACATTTTCATTCATTGTAGCATCATCATTCATGATACAAATTCTTTCTAGATTATGACGATTTCCTACTTCAAAGTCGTTAGGGTCATGTGCTGGAGTAATCTTAACACAACCCGTTCCTTTTTCCATATCAGCATGTTCATCAGTAATTACTGGTATAGGTTTATTCATTAATGGAAGAATAACATTCTTAC
>JAFZPS010000060.1 GCA_017550205.1 Bacilli bacterium
ACCACCGTCTGAAGGTTTAAGCAGGTTGTTGGGGGAGAGCATAAGGAATCTGCTCTCTGCCTGTGCTTCAACTGAAAGAGGAAGATGGACAGCCATCTGGTCTCCGTCGAAGTCCGCATTGTATGCAGTACATACAAGGGGATATTATTAAAGTCCTCGGTAGGATTTACTTTTATACCTACTGTCTATGGCACCAACAAATTGTCTTTATTATATACTATATAATCCTATTTGTCAAAATTATTTTCAATTTTGATTCCAGGACCCATAGTAGAAGCTATTGAAATATTCTTAATATAATCACCTTTAACTGTAGATGGTTTAATTTTAATAATTTGTCCCATAAAAGCATCTAAGTTTTCTAAAAGGTCATTTTCACTAAATGATACTTTTCCGATTACACCATGAACATTACCAAATGTATCAGTTCTGTATTCAACACGTCCAGCTTTTACTTCTTCTACAGCTTTTTTAATATCCATTGTAACTGTACCAGTCTTAGGATTTGGCATTAATCCTTTTGGTCCTAAAACCTTACCTAATTTACCAAGTAATGGCATCATATCAGGTGTAGCTATCATTGTGTCAAATTCAAACCAATTTTCTTTTTCAATTTTTTCTAAGATGTCAGTATCTCCAACAAAATCAGCTCCAGCTGCTTTAGCTTCAGCTGCTTTTGGTCCTCTAGCAACTACTAAAACTTTATTATTTTTACCAGTTCCTTTAGGAAGTACTATAGCACCTCTTAATTGTTGATCTGCTTTTTTAGTATCAAGATTTAATCTTACAGCTATTTCGATTGAACCATCGAATTTACTAGTTGAAGTTTCTTTAACTAATTTAACAGCTTCTTCTTTTGTATATACTTTTCCTTTTTCTATTTTAGAAACGGCTTCAGTATACTTTTTACTTCTTTTTCTCATTTTATTTCCTCCTTATGTGGTAAAAGCGGTTTTATCCTTCCACTAGGTTATACCTAAATGTACTTAGTATTACTCTTCTCCTTCTATAGCAATACCCATGTTTTTTGCAGTTCCTGCAACTTGCTTCATAGCACTTTCAATATCATAAGCATTTAAATCAGGTAATTTGATTTCAGCTATTTCCTTTAATTGTGCCTTAGTAATAGTAGCAACTGTCTCTTTAGATCCTTTAACAGAACCTTTCTTAACCTTAGCAAATTTCTTTAATAAGAATGCTGTAGGTGGAGTTTTAATTACGAAATCAAAACTTCTATCTTCATAAATTGAGATTTCTACTGGTAATACATCACCCATTTTATCTCTTGTTGCATCATTGTATCTAGTACAGAAATCTTGAAGATTAATTCCTGCAGGTCCTAAAACAGTACCAACTGGTGGAGCTGGATTAGCTTTTCCTGCTTCAATTTGTAATTTTATTTTCTTTACTGCTTCCTTTGCCACGAAAAACACCTCCTATAAAATTTTAGTTTTCGCGAGTGGTACAAATAGCTCGATCCCGCTTTTAAAAATGCGAACTTTGCCTCCCACTAAATCTATATATAAAAATAAATATAGCCATTAAATAATAACATAAATATACTTATAATGCAAGTATATTATGCATTTTCTATTTGACTTAACTCAACTTCTACTGAAGTTTCTTGTCCGAATAAGTCAACAAGTAAGTTAACTTTACCATTTGGTAGATCAACCGAATCAACAGTACCAAACATTCCTTGGAATGGTCCAGCAATGATTTTTACCTTAGCACCTTCACTTAATTCAGTATCAACATCCATTCTACTAATTCCCATATTTCCTAGGATTTTATCCACCTCATATGGTTGTAATGGTGTTGGTTTAGCACCTTTTCCAGAAGATCCAATGAATCCTGTAACACCAGGTGTATTACGTACTACATACCAAGCTTCATCAGTCATAACCATTTCTACTAAAATGTATCCTGGAAACATCTTTTTAACTTTTTCTTTTGTAACTCCATCTTTTACTTCAACAACTTTTTCTTCTGGAATTACTACTCTATAGATATAATCTTGCATATCCATAGATTCTGCTCTCATCTCAAGTTTTTCTTTTACTTTATTTTCATGTCCTGAATAAGTATTAACTACATACCATTGTTTATCCATAATTTCACTCCTTAAAATAATGACTTAATTAATGCAAATATTACATCTATTGCATAAAAGAATAATCCACAAAATACAACAAATACTATTGTTGCAATAGAATATTTAATCATATCCTTTTTACTAGGCCAATGAACTTTTAAAAATTCACTCTTTACACCATGACAAAATATTCTAAACTTAGTAAATATACTCTTTTTTTCAGTAGTTTTAACTTCCTTTTTCTTAGGAGTAGTCTTAACTTCTTTTACTTCTTTTTTCTTAGTTTTAGTCTTTATACTTTTAGTATTATATTTGTCTTCAATAACTTTTTTTCTTACTTCAGCCATATTTCACCATTCCTATATTTTTTCAAAATAAAAACACTTCCAAGTGCTTACGAATATAAAATACCATAAACTACTAGAAATGTCAACATTTTAACCAATAAAATTACTAATCATAACAATACACATAATTATACATATTAATATTAATAATACAATTGGAATTAACGCCATATTTAAAAATGCAGCTTCACTTATTCCATTTATTTGTCTATATATAAGATCATTTACTTTCTTATTAGTAATTTCAGCCTCACTTGGTTCATTAATAGGAGTAACAACAGCACTTCCTTCTTCTCCAAGTTGTCTTTCTAAATCCTCTAAATCTCTCTTTCTCTTTTCTAAAGCATACTCACAAAAATACACTGAAGCATTTCTTTGAATAACTCCTCTATAATAAGGCACATCATCTTGAGGAATAAATTGAGCAAAAGAATCAAAATTTTCTTTTAAAAAATCAGGATTCATATAATTCAAACTATTAGTATATATACCAACTTGTATTAAAGAAGATCTAAATATATCCTCCCTCATCATTTCTTTTGCTAAATCATAATCCTTAGATAATTCAACTAATTTTTTAAATTGAACATATCGATCATCATTATTTAATACATTTATTTCTGTAGGATAAAACACATCAATACAGTATCCATGTTCATGAATATATTTTAGTGCACGATCCATATTTAAAAAAATAGAGCGCATTTCTTCCTCAGAATAATGGCTTTTAACCCATTCTGATAATGTAACAGATTCAACTTCATTATTATTTCTAGAATTTAAACTAGTAACAACAGCCTTTTCCATACATATCACCCTATCTTAATATAATGATACAACAAAACATAAAAAAAGACAATTTCAAATATTGTCTATTTACAGTAATATGCTTTAACTTTACTTCTTAATATATTTCGTGCTCTTCTACTTTTAAATTCTACTGAACTCATAGGTATATCTAATAATTTACTTATTTCTTTATAAGTAAAACCATTTATTTTCAGTTCAAGTATTGCCCCTGCTTCTATTGATAGATTAAATATTACATCTTTAATTATCTTCTCTAATCCATTAAAAGAATCCCTTACTTTAGGATTTTCTTTAATATCCTCAACACAATACTCTACTTCACTAATTTCAATAGTATCTAAATTATTACATACACTATTATATATTTTTCTAACAAAACCAGATAAAGACCTTTTCATACAAATAATTACAAATGTATAAAATAAAACATTCTTTGAATTATTATAAGTATAAAGAGCTTTATAAAAAGAAACTAAAGCTTCCTGATAAAAATCCTCAAATTCATAACCACTACCAATAAATCTTCTGTAGTATTCATAACTTAAATTATGAATTATTGGAGTATACTTTTTTAATAACAAATTAGTAGAATTCTCATCATTTTCTTGAACCATATATATTAGTTCATTATCATTTAATTTTTTATAATCCATTTACCCTACTTTCTATTTCGGATTACTTCATATATCATTATTCCTGCCGCTACACTAGCATTTAAACTATTAGTTTCCCCATACATTGGTATTTTGGCAAGAAAATCACATTTCTTAGCTACTAAATCACTAATACCCTTACCTTCATTACCTATTACTAAAGCAATTTTACCACTATAATCTATAGTTCTATAGTCAACACTATTTTCTAAAGCAGTACCTACTATCCAATATCCTGCTTCTTTAAGTCTTTCAATAGTATTAACTAAATTACTAACAGAAACTAAATTAACATTATCTAGTGTACCAACACTAGTCTTCATAACAGTAGCATTAACTTGAACTTGTCTATCACGAGGTAAAATTATTGATTTAACTCCCGCAGCTTCACAAGTTCTAATAATAGCTCCCAAGTTATGAGGATCTTCTAAATGATCTAATAATACTACAAATTCATCACCAGTATTAAGAAAATCATTTAATTCCATATATTTGTAATCCGGAATATCTAGGATTATACCTTGATTTACCCCAGGACACAAATGGTCAATTTCACGTTTTGATTTAATTTCTACATTCAAATTATTCTTTTCTATAAGAGAAATTATATTTTTATCATCAAAACCTTCTTGAATTATTACTTTTCTAACTTTTTTATTTTTTTTAAGTAGATCTTCTGCTACATTTCTTCCCATTACTAACATAATCTTATCTTAAAATGAAATTCATAATTTCATTTACCCTTTCTGTATTTCCATCTAAGTATAAATAACCAATTAATGCTTCTAATCCAGTTGCATATTTATAAGTTATAATATCACAACTCTTAGGGTGAGATGTTGTCTTATAATTTCTAGCTCTTTTAACTATATCCAATTCCTTTTCAGATAGATAATTATTATCAATCATCTCTGTTAAGAATTTAGCCTGATTAATAGCACTAACGTACTTTAATGCCTCAGTCTGTAGATCATTAACGTTTCCTATACCCTTATTAATTAAATATTTTCTAATATAGTCTTCATATACAGTGTCTCCCATATATGCAAGAACTAATACATTAACTTCTAATAAGTTCATAAAATCACCATCTTCATTATAACATAAAAAAAGTCCTACAAAGGACTTTATTGTTTAATGAATACTTTATTTGATTCTTTTCCACTATTATGATATCTATTTAAAATAGTTGATAGTTTGTTTTCATCAGCTTTTTCTTCTGCCTTTTTAACTGTTTCAAGAATACTCTTCATTTCATCAATTGCTTTTGCTATTCTTGAATCAATATCATCAGAAACTATAGAACCACTTTCTTTTAATTTAACAGCTTCTACATAATCACACAATGCCTTACCATATAATGATGCATATCTACCATAATATAAATATCTTCTAATTGCATCCTTTTTGCATGCTACTAAGTTTTCATATCTTGTATAGCTATCATTATCCTTATATTTAAAAGGATTATTATGAAGATCATAATTATCATCCCAAATATTTATATCATTATAATCAAATTCCATTCCCGCAATTATATAACTAAAATATTCTTCTTTTATTTCACCATCCATATTAACAGGATATGCAATTTTCATAGTCTTTTCATCTACATCTGTAGTAAAATGTACTACATTCATATGATAATCATAATCTAATAGAATATATTTAGAATAAATCTTCTCATATAATTCTTTAAATCCATCAAACATTTCTCTATCAATTTTTTTCATAATTAATCACCTGCGTCTTATTATAACAGATTTATAAAAAAAAGAAAGTAAAATTTACTTTCTTTTATATCATTTCATATGTAGTTCCTTCTCTAGAATCTATTAATTTAATACCCTTTTCAAGTAACTCATCACGAATAGAGTCTGCTTTAGCAAAATCTTTATTAGCTTTTGCTTCTTTTCTTTCTTCAATTTTACCAAGTATATAACTTTCTAAGTCTGAATCAATTTCTTTTTCTTCTGATTTTAATAAGTCTAATGAAAGTACTTTATCAAACTCTTCAATAATAGCTAACTTAGTACCATCACTAATCTCATCTTTTAATACTTCATATAATAAAGTAATCATATTGGAAGTATTAAAGTCATCTTCTATATTTAATTTAAATCTATATATATAATCATTCTTTTGACTTTCATCAACTTCATCCTTTACTAATTTAGAAATTCTACTCTTTAATTTTAAATATGCATTTTGTGCTCCATCAAGAATCTCATAAGAGAAAGTTAATTGATTATGATAATAAGAATTTAAACATAAATATCTATAACTTAATGGATTATATCCTTTTTCTTCTAATAGAGATACTGTTAAGAATTCTCCTTTAGATTTACTCATCTTACCAGTTTCATCATTTAAAAATCCTAAATGAACCCAATAATTACACCATTTATGTCCTAAATATGCTTCAGATTGGGCTATTTCGTTAGTATGATGTGGGAATATTGCATCTTCTGCACCAAAATGAACATCTAGATATTCTCCTAAATATTTAATTGATATACCAGAACATTCAATATGCCATCCAGGGTATCCCCTTCCCCATGGTGAATCCCATTGTAGTTCTTGATTTGCAAATTTAGAATTAGTAAACCATAAACCAAAGTCAAATGGATTCTTCTTAGCACTATCTTCTTCAATATCTTCTCTAACAGCAACCATTAAATCATCACTATTACGTCCAGATAATTTATAATAGTCTCTATATTTATCAGTATCAAAATAAACATTTCCATCAGATAAATATGCATAACCTGTGTCTATTAACTTAGTAATCATCTTAATATACATATCTATATTATCAGTAGCATTACTAACTGTATCAGGCCATCTAATATTTAATTTATCACAATCATTCTTAAAACATTCAGTATAGTATGTAGCTATTTCTTTAGATGACTTATGTTCTCTCTTAGATGCTACAGCCATCTTATCTTCTCCAGAATCTCCATCTCCTACTAAATGTCCAACATCAGTAATATTCATTACTCTTTGTACATCGTATCCCAAGAACTTCCATCCTTTTTCTATAATATCTTCAGATATATAAGTTCTTAAGTTACCAATATGAGCAAAATGATATACAGTAGGTCCACACGTATACATTTTAATTATTCCTTCTTCTCTAGGAATAAATTCTTCAACTTGTTTATTCATTGTATTATAAATTTTCATAAAATCACCTACACGCTTATTATAGCATACAAATCTAATTATAATTAACTATTTTAGTAAAATTATTAAATCCTTCTTTACAGATAATCTTATCATCAAAACCAATACTAGAACTAATAGTAGAAATATGTATAAATACAATACACTTACTTATATTAATATCTCCAATAAAACCCTTAGCTATAGAATCGTTTATTATTCTATATACTCTTTTATTACACTTATCTATATTCTTAATATATATAATACTAAAAGGATTATACTTAATACTTTCAAACAACTCATTTCTATATTCCCTACATTCATTCATATCAATAACCACATAATTACAATTATAAATATTTTTAGCTATCTTATCTACCAATAATGTAATATCTAATACATTTTTACTAACTAAAAGAAGACTTATACAACTATTATTTTTAATATAATCATATTTTTCTAATATATTGACTATTTCTTTATCAATATTAAATGTTCTAAATCTCTCACTATAATCCTCTAATATTCCATATCTATTATAAATAACTTTATCCACATCATCTCTATTAATAATAATCTTACTTCCACAAAATATCTTATCATTATACTTACTTCGTAATTTTAACTCCTTATTTTTATAATATAATGCTTTCTTAAAATTATGTCTTTTTATTTCTCTATTCTTAGAATCCTCTACTTCTTTTATATTAACTTCATAATCCAATAACTCTCTATTTAAAGAATTATTTAGAGTAGCATAAGCACATACTTCATCAAGTAAATCTATCGCTTTATCAGGCTGTCTACCATTAAATATAGAACTATAAGATAAATCCACTATTCTATTTAAAATATTTTTATTTAAAACTACTCCATGATACTTCTCATAAATAAATCTTAATCCCTTCAATATATTAAAAACACTCTCTTTATTTGTTTCTTCTATATAAACCTTTTGAAATCTCCTATCAAGAGCCTTATCTTTAGAAATAAATTTATTATACTCATCTATTGTAGTAGCACCAATAACTTTAATATTTCCTCTAGCTAAATATGGTTTAACTATATTAGAAGCATCTATCGCCCCTTCTGCTCCTCCAGCACCTACTAAAGTATGTATTTCATCTATAAATAATATAATATTAGGATTATCCACAATTTCTGTTAATAACTTATTTATTCTTTCTTCAAATTCACCTCTATACTTAGTCCCAGCTACTAATATAGACATAGATATACTATAAATAGTCATATTCTTTAATTTTAAAGGAACTCTACCTTCTTCTATTCTTCTAGATAATTCCTCTACAATAGCTGTTTTTCCAACTCCTGCTTCTCCTATTAATAAGGGATTATTTTTATTCTTACGCAACAATATTTGTATAATTCTATCTATTTCTTTATCCCTTCCAATTACAGGATCGTATTTAATTGAATCTTTATTCATATTAACACCTAAATCATCTATTAGAAGATTACTATTCTTAATAACATTATCATTAGATAAAAATTCATCACAAAGTTTATCAATATCAATATTCATATCAATTAATATTCTATTAGCTACCCCATCTCCTTCTTCTAATATAGCTATAAACAAATTATAAGGTGTAACCTTCTTACTTTTATTTTTTGAATAATATGTAGCATTATTAATTATTCGTCTAAGTAATGGTGTAAATAAAAACCAAGAATTGGAATGTGTTCCAATACCTATAATACTAATTAATCTACTTTTAAAAGAATCATAAGTAATGCCATAATTACTAAGTATCTCACAAATATCTAAATCACTATGTAATATAGATAAAAGTAAATGCTCACTACCTACATATGGATGTCTTAATTCATACATTTCTTTTTTTGCATTAATAATTATCTTTTGAGAATCTTCATCAAAGAATAAATTCATATCATCACCTATAACTATTCTAAGTAGAAACAAGTAGCTAATCAATTAAAACAAACCCAAAAATTTAGACAAAAAAAGAAGCCCTAAGGCTTCTAAACTAATCTTATATTAAAGCTAAAATTATAAATGTGATTAATAAAACTATGAATAATTCTAATAGTAATTTCCAAATAGTTTTTAACCATTCTTTATAAGAAACTTTAAGATATGATAATATAGCCATTAACACTAAACTTGTAGGTGCAAATAACATTGCTAAACCATACATAGATTGTAATATAATAGCGGCTAATGGATAATTATCTGCTTTTGTTACTATGCTTGTATAATATGGAGCTAAAGCTTGGAAACTATAAGCAACATCTGAATTAAATATAGGAGCAAGTAATGCTACTATTACAGTAGTTGCTAAATTAAATCCTTTGCTTAACTCTAAAATTGCTTTATAGATAACTAATTGGAATGGATGATATGTTACTATTACTAAAATACTATATAGTAATACAACTAATGCGAATGGTGCTAATGCTTTTTTAGCTCCTTCAATAAATCCATCAAATATATCATCTAATTTAACTTTATAAATTAATACTAGTACTAAAATTGTTAATGCCATTGGTAAGAATAAATCTGTCATAGTCCAATTACCAAATGCATTGAAGCTTCCTAGTATTTTTCCAAATATTGGGAATTTGAAGATTGTAAATTCTTTAACTGCTGTAGTAGCTTTTTCAAATGCATCTACACCAAATGCAGGCCAAGGTAAAAATGCTAAAACAAATAGTACAAATAATAAACTAAATGTTAAAACAAATGGCCAGATTTTATGTTTTCCAGTAACTTTTGCTGGAACTACGATTACATCTTCCTCAATTAATGCTGCTTTATTTGAGTTTTTACTCTTCTTTGCTGGTGCTTTTTTAGCAGGTGCTTTCTTTGCAGGTGCTTTTTTGGCAACTACTTTTTCATTTTTTGCTGTCTTTTTTGCTGGTGCTTTCTTTGCAGGTGCTTTTTTAGCAACTACTTTTTCTTCTTTTACTTCAGCCTTCTTAGCTACTTTATCTTTTTTCTTAAATCCAAGATACATAAGTACATTGAAAATAACAATGATAACTGCAACTAATAAGATAATAAATCTAACACCAAGTTGAAAATTAGTATTTAATGCAAATGAAGCTGTTAAAACTCCTGTATTATTTTCTGCATAAGTAGTACCAATTAAACCAGCTATAATACCACCTATAGTAACTAATGCTGCAGTAATTTTATCATATCCCATTAATAAAATAATAGAAATGATAAATGGAATAAATAAAGCTATTCCAAATTGTATACCACATACAGATACTAATAATGCAATTAAAGCTACAATAATTGATAATACAATTTTTCCTTTTCCTTCAAATGTTTTCGCTATTCTTTCTAAGAATACACGATATCCTGGAATTTTATATAAAATTCCATAAAAACCTCCAACTAGGATAAAGAATAATCCAATGTATCCAAAATAACTAAAAGAAGTAATTGGATAATTAAATAAATCAAATAATCCCATTTGAACGCGTCCTTGATCAATATATTGTCCTGAATAATAAGCAGCTGGTAATATCCAAGATAATAATAAGAATACTAGCATAGTAATAAGAACGACTTTTATTGTATTATGTTTCTTCATAATTAACCTCCCATAATAATTATATTCTTTTCAAGTCTTTTTTTCAATAAAAAAAGAAGAATTAATCTTCTTTCTTTCTCTCTTTCATAGTAGGGAATAATAATACATCTCTAATTGATTCTTGTTCAGTAAATAGCATTACTAATCTATCAATACCATAACCTATTCCACCAGCTGGAGGCATACCATATTCTAATGCTTCAATGAAGTCCATATCTATATCATTTGCTTCTTCATTACCAAGATCTTTTTCTTTTAATTGAGCTTCAAATCTTTCTAATTGATCATCTGGATCATTTAACTCAGTATAAGCATTAGCAAATTCTTTACCTGCTATAAACAATTCAAATCTTTGAGTAAATCTTCCATCTTCTGGATCTTTCTTAGTTAATGGACTAATTTCAATTGGATGTCCATATAAGAATGTAGGTTGAATTAATGTTTCTTCTACATACTTCTCAAAAAATTTATTAATAATATGACCATATTGTTTCTCATGCTCTTCTAATTCAATATGATGTTCTTCTGCTAATTTCAAACACTCATCTAATGAAGTAATTGCTTTAAAATCAATTCCTGTTTTATCTTTAATAGCATCAGTCATAGAAACTCTCTTCCATGGACCTTCTAAGTTAATTTCATAACCACTAAAATTAAACACACTCTTACCATATTCTTCTTTAGCTATAGTAGTAAACATATTTTCAGTTAAATCCATCATACCATCAAGATCACTATATGCAAGATATGCTTCCATTAAAGTAAATTCAGGATTATGTCTTTGATCCATACCTTCATTTCTGAATACTCTTCCTATTTCATAAACAGCTTCCATACCACCAACTAATAATCTCTTTAAGTTAAGTTCTAGTGCTATTCTTAAATACATATCGATATTTTGAGCATTATGATGTGTAGTAAATGGTCTTGCACTTGCTCCTGTAAGAAGTGTAGTAAGTATAGGAGTTTCTACTTCAGTAAATCCTAAACCATCCATATAATTTTGAATACATCTAATAATTCTAGGTCTTTCAAAAGCTACACGTCTAGAATCTTCATTCATCATTAAATCAACATAACGTCTTCTATATCTTTCTTCTTTATCAGTTAATCCATGAAATTTTTCTGGAAGTGGTCTTAAAGCTTTAACTAAATGAGTATATTCTAAACATTTAATAGTAACTTCACCAGTTCTAGTCTTCATTACTTTACCATAAACACCAACTATATCACCAATATCAGCACTCTTAAATAATTCATAAGCCTCTTCACCAATATCATTTACTGATATATAGATTTGAATAGAACCTGTTTTATCTTGAATACTAAAGAATGATGCTTTACCCATTTTTCTAATAAACATAATTCTTCCTGCTACTTTAGCAGTATCAGTCATATTTTCAAACGCATCATGATCTACTTCACTATATTTATCTTTTATATCTTTAGCAAAATCTTCTCTATCATATCTTTGTCCAAAAGCATCTAGACCTAATTCTACTAATTTATCTCTTTTTTCTCTTCTAACTAATTCTTGTTCACTAAAATCTCTCATAATTACCTCCTAATTTACTTTAACTACTCTAGTATGAGCTACTCTATCATGAATAGTTCTTCCTTCTTTAGTAGTTGCCATTATAATTGAAATAAACATCATAACATATTGAATCATTGATATACAAACAGATGCTTCAGTATAAATATTCTTAGAAGTAAATGTTATCAATCCAAAATTAATAATATTAGCTAAAATAACATTTGCAATCAATGATCTAAATATCATTTGATTCATACTTAAATCTCCTTCATCAGAGATTACCTTTATTTTAAATAGCTTTTTACCAAAAGTTTGTCCTTTACTATATAATTGGAATACTACAAAGTATAATACATCAATTATTATAGTTATAAATGTCATTAATCCATTATTTCTACTTAAACTATAATATACACTACCATATCTCTCCATATACTCATCTGTAGTAATTTTACCATTTTGGTATTGCTCTATTATTTCACTTGATTCCTTCTCTATCTCCTCAGTCTTAGTAACATCCACAAAAGGTGTAGCTAATAAACTAACTAATAGCACAACAATTATATAATCAACTATATAAGCTCCAAGTCTTCTTATAAAAGACCCTTTCTTTAATTCTTTAGCCATTCCTTTCCCTCCTTAAATTCCTTCAATAAACAAATTATATCATGAATATTAGTAGTTTTATATACTTTATTTTTTAATTCATTGGATGATTTTATCCCTTTAAAGTACCAACCTATATGATTTCTTATCTCTAAACAAGCCAATTTTTCATTTTTTAAGTTTTCTAAATACTTTAAATGCTTTAAACACATATCCACTCTATCTTCAACACTAACAGTAATTAAATCCTTACCATCTAAATAATTAATACTATTTTTTATAAGCCACGGATTACCAAGAACACCTCTACCTATCATTACAGCGTCACACCCTGTTTCATCAAGCATTCTTTTCGCATCCATAGGAGTCTTAACATCACCATTACCAATAACTGGTATACTAACATTCTCTTTAACTTCTTTTATAATATTCCAATCAGCACTACCACTATATCCTTGACTTCTAGTTCTAGGATGAACACATATTGCACTAGCTCCAGCTTTTTCCACTACTTTAGCTACTTCTACTGCATTAATATGTTTATTATCCCATCCACTTCTTATTTTTACTGTAACTGGTATTGGGACAGATTTAACTACACTAGATACAATATCATATATCTTATCTATATCTTTTAAAAGGGCACTACCAGCTTGAGCTCTAACTGCTACTTTAGGAACAGGACAACCCATATTAATATCTATAATATCAGGTTTCATATTTTCATAAATGTATTTAGCTGCTTCTACAAACGATTCTTTATCAGATCCAAATATTTGTTGAGAAAGTGGTCTTTCAGACTCTTCCATATAAAGCATATCTATAGTCTTTTTATTATTAAAAGTAATAGCTTTATCACTAACCATCTCAGCATATATTAAACCACAACCCATTTCCTTACATATTTTTCTATATGCGGAATTACAAATACCTGCCATAGGAGCTAAGACAATCTGATTCTTAATTTTAACATTTCCTATATTCCATTCCATAATTATCCCTTTTCTTTGACGTAGATATTATATAATACTTTTTAATTTAAAACAATAAAAAAATGATTCATAAGAATCATTTTATTTATACCTTTATATATGGTTTACTATCATCTACTTTATCTTTTATTCTTTTTACAGTAATGGTATACATCTCTACCTCTATTAAAATAGTCTTATCTTCAGATTCCATTGTACCAACCACATACTTCATTCCGAATCCATATTTATTAAGAGCAGCACTAATTTGGTCTTTAGTAGCTATTCCATTTTTACTACAAAAAACATCTTTATCGTGAACATATCCTAAACAACTTTTTGCATACCAAGTTACCATATTACTATTATGATACTCGTTTGAATAATCTAATACTATTTTTAAATTTTCATCACCTAATTCATAATATGAACCAGGAGTTTTAGAAGTTCCACTACCTACTTTTCCTAAATGTTTTCTTAATCTTAGTGGAATTCTTATTCTTCCTTTTTGATGTTTTGCCTTTGATAAAGTATAATATACTAACTCTGCAAGTGCATCAACATAGACCTTTGCACGAAGTTCTTGTTGTCTTGGCCCATCTTCTATTTGCAATTTTTCTTTCTTATTTAAGAAAATTCTTTCATCTGCACTATTAAATAATTCACTTAATGTTTTATCATTTATTTTTATATTTTTCATTATAACACTCCAAAATTTATGCAGTATTATAACATAAAATCCAAAAATAGTCAATTTGAACATAAAAAAAGGATTTAATAATCCTTTTATTTTTTCTTTTTTAATAAGTCTCTAATTTCTTCAAGTAATATAGTCTCATCAGATTTAACTACTGCTGGTGTTTCTTCTGTTTTCTTTTTCTTACCAGCTTCTAATATACCATTTACAATCTTTAATAACATAAATAGTACTAAAGCCATAATTAAGAAATTTATAACTGCTGTTATAAAATCACCATATTTTATTACTTGTCCACCATAGATCTTGAAAGTACCACCTACTTTAGCACCACCAATACCATTAATTAACGGATTAATAAAATCATCAGTTAATGCAGTAACAATTCCTTGGAATGCAGCACCAATAATAACACCGATAGCCATATCCATTACATTACCACGTAGGATAAAGTCTTTAAATTCTCCAAAGAATCCTTTGCCTTTACTTTTAATTTTATCTAATTTAGCTTTCTTTTTCTTATCCATACTTCTCTCTCCTTTAAACTTATTATAGTACAAATAATTTATTTTTCAATAAAAAAGAATTAGAGAGTATTATCTAATTCTTTTAATAATTCTGCTTTACTTTTTTTATCAAAGTCTTTAATACCTTTTTCGGAAGCCATCTTTCTTAACTTAGTAATAGAAAGACTTTCTAATTTTTGATCATCTTCTTCAGGCATTTTACCATTTTCTACTAAATAATCAATTTGTTCTTTAGTAAGTGTTTCATATTCAAGTAATGCTTCAGCTATAAGTTTTAATAAAGATTTATTTTTCTTAATTATTTCTGTAGCTTGTTTATGACATTCATTAATAATCTTTCTCATTTCCATATCTATTTCATTAGCTACTTCATTTGAGAAATGTTGTGGTTTATTATAATCTCTTCCTAAGAATACACTTCCAGATTGTTGTTCAAATTGAAGTG
>JAFZPS010000061.1 GCA_017550205.1 Bacilli bacterium
AAGACCTCTACGTGAATGATAATCGTGAATATGTACTTTTAAGTGATCTGTTAATTCATTAATTTCTTCTGTTAAGATTGCTATTTGAACTTCTGCAGATCCAGTATCATTTTTACTCTTTGCAAATTTCTTGATGATATCAGTTTTTTGTTCTTTTGTTAGAGCCATTCTTACACTTCCTTTCTCATAATACACCTGAAACCAAGGGTAAGTCGGAAATTCTTACTCTGAGTCCCGGTAGACATAATGTATTATACAATATATAAAGGAATTATGCAAGTATTTATTCACACATATTATTATATCTAATATAATAGTCAAATTAATAACAATAAAATGTAAATATACAATAATTTACATTCCTTTACACTTTTCAAAACATTCTATTTATGTTATTCTTAATATGGTGAATTACATGACTAATCTAAATAATAAAATAAAATACATCATTAAAGGAATAATAGTATTTTTTATATTCTATTTAAGTGTATATCTACAATATATACCTATAAAACTATTTAATATAAATTCTACTAATATAACTTATGAAATACGTATATTATTATCTACATTTTCATCTATTAGTACATTTATTATATTCTTTATTATTTATAGAAAAGATATAAAAAAATATTTTAAAGATTTCATTAAAAATAAAGAAGAATATATGGATATTGGAATAAGATGCTGGATAATAGGATTATTAATAATGTTTGCTTCTAATATTGTATTAAATATGATATTAAAAGCAGGTGGTGCTAATAATGAAAAAGCAATTCAAACAATGATCAAATCACTACCATTAATAATGATTTTAGATGCTGGTATAATTGCTCCATTCAATGAAGAAATAGTATTTAGAAAAACTATAAAAGATGTTTTTAATAATAAATGGATAGGTATTGTAATATCATTTATATTATTTGGAGGAGCTCATATAATTAATTCTTCTAATACTATACTTGATTATTTATATATAATTCCATATGGAGCTTTAGGTGCTGCATTTGCATATTCCTATTATAAAACAAACAACTTATTTACATCGATTACTCTACATATGATGCATAATATAATACTAATATTAATTTCTATATTTTTAAGATAAAAAAAAGAAGATTTTCTTCTTTTTTTATTGTCCTCTAGTAATTTTCTTTTCTACTATTGATAAACCTATACATATAAATAACTGAATACCAAGAGTTACAAAATATCCAATCCAATACTCGGTAGTAATAAGCATATTTAAATACATAAGTGTATATATCCAATAATATACAATTAAACTAAATAGATAATTAAGAATTACTAATATACGTGGTAAATTAGTATTATTTAATAAAAACATATATACAGTTAAACTAACAAAAGAACTAACTACATATGCACAAAACTCACCACTAATACTTCTTAAAATAAAATTATTTTCTATAAAATAAGCCATTATAAAACTATAACTAACAAATACTACACCACTAACAGCTATAGCAGCAACAGCTTTTTTATAATCAAATTTCTTTGCTATAACACCAATTAAAAAATATATAACTGGTAATAAAAACAATGAATAAGTTAAATCACAACCCATAACTTTAAAAGTATATGTTTTTAAAGACTCAATCAATATTACTAAAGTAGTCAACAATAATACATAAACCCATAAATCAGTATCTTTTTTATTCTTTTTCATATAATATTCTACCCTTTCTTTTTCTCACGGTTAACATAACTATATACACCTATACATAATACAGATATAAGCATTATAGTTATCAATACATTATAATTACCAGTAGCAGGGTTTTCAAAACCTTCACCACCCTCTAAATCAAAGACAGGATAATCTCCATCTAAATAATAGTGATATATTACTTTGTATTTATTATCCTCTTCTTTTTCTAATGTAATACCAAAAGTATTAGTAGGTTCTTTGTACTCAGTAGCAAATCCACTATCAATTAATGTTTTTAAATTAGCAGAACTATAATAATTATTTGAATCATATGGCATAGAAGATTTATTTTCAAGAATTGAATATAAGAAAAAGGCAAATGCATTATCATATATTTCACCTATTACATGATTATTACCATCTAATAAAACAGTACCACCCTCAAAAGAAAAATCATTATTATTAAATGAATATGGTACATATTCATCTTGCCCATGTAATACAAAAACAACTTTTGAATCTTCTATTCTAGTAGATTCTATTGTTACACCATCAATAACGGTTATATTATTAATTTTTCTTATTACACTAAGTGTTTCATCTAAAGTTGGAGTTTTAGCAAATACTGTTATTGGGAATAATAATATTAGTATTATTACAATTAATGCTTTTTTCATAACACCACTCCTATACTAATTTAATTTTATCACATTAAACCAAATAATAAAAGAGAAAGATTATTTTTCTTCCTCTTTTATTTTTTCTATTAATTCTTCTATATGTTCTCCATAAGCAATAGACTTATCATAAATAAATCTAAGTTCTGGAGTATGTCTTACTTCAATAGTATTAGCTAATTTAGTTCTTATAAATGAAGATGCTCGCTCTAAAGCTTCTTCTGCTTCTTTTAATTTTTCTTTATTTAGTACTGTGTAATATACTTTAGAAAAACTTAAATCATTTGTAGTTTCAACACCAGTAATAGTAATGAATTTAATGTTTTCATCTTTAACTTCTTTCATTAAAATCATACTTATTTCTTCTTGAATAATATGATTTAATCTTTCAATTTTAATACTCATTATCTTTTAATCTCCACTAATTCATAGATTTCAATAATATCATTTTCTTTATAATCTTGACAATTTTCTAAAGTTAATCCACAATCCATATCTTTTTTCATTTCTTTAACTTGATCTTTCTCATGTTGTAATGTTTTAACAGAACCATTATAAACCACTATATCATCTCTTATAATTCTAGCTTTAGCACCTACTTTAACAAGACCACTAGTAACATGACATCCAGCAATTAATCCAATCTTAGAGAATTTAAATATTTGTCTAACTTCAATAGTACCAATTATTTTTTCCTCATATTCTGGATCTAACATACCCTTCATAGCATTTTCCATATCTTCCACTACTTTATAGATAATATCATATGTCTTAATATCTATTCCATATTCTTTAGCTATATCACTAGTAGAATTATTAGCTCTTACATTGAATCCTATAATTAATGCGTTTGATGCACTAGCAAGTACTACATCACTTTCAGTAATAGCACCTACTCCTCCACGAATAACTTTAACTCTAACACCTTCAACATCAATCTTTTCTAAAGCATTTTTAACTGCTTCTAGTGAACCATTAACGTCAGCTTTAAGTACTACATTAATTTCTTTTTCTCCTTCTTTTATTCTTCCAAATAAATCTTCAAGAGTCATTCCACTAAAGTTAGTGTCAGCATGTTTTGAACGAAGCGCTCTAGCATCAGCTATTTCTTTAGCTTGTTTTTCTGATTCAAAAGCCATAAATTTGTCTCCAGCAGTAGCCACTTCACTAATACCAGTTACTTCTACTGGTGTAGATGGACCTGCCTCTACAATATTTTGACCTTTATCATTTTTTAATGTTCTAACTTTTCCTGCAAAGTTTCCTATAACAATAGGATCTCCTAAACGAAGAGTACCATTTTGTATTAATAATGTAGCAATACTTCCTACTTTAGAATCTTTTCTAGCTTCTACAACAGCACCTGTTGCATATCTATTAGGATTTGCTTTATATCCTTGCATTTCAGCTACTAATAGGATATTTTCAAGTAATTCATCTACTCCAACACCACTCTTAGCAGAAATCTTATTAACAAGAATATCTCCACCCCATTCTTCAGGTGTAAGACCATTTTCAACAAGTCCTGTCATAACTCTATCAACATTTGCTT
>JAFZPS010000062.1 GCA_017550205.1 Bacilli bacterium
GAGTAAATCTATAGAAGATAAAGTTATTAAAGAAGAAAAAGTTTTATTAGATAAGACTGAAGATATAAAAGAATTAATGGAAGGAAAAAGAGAAGAAAGACCTAGAAAGATAAAGAAACATCCTATAGTTAATATTTTCTGTATTATATTATTTTTTGTATCTATAGTTTCATTTATTTTTACGGTAATTAATTCTACTACTTTAGTTAATTTAATAAGTAGTTTAATAATTACTCTATTCACTATTATATTTGTGGTAGTATCTATTACTTATAAAAGAAATAGTAAAACTATGGTATTAGCTGGAAGTATACTTTTAATTGGATATTTTGCTTTAAGTATGTTTAATCCTAATAGTCCTATTAGTATTAATGGAGTACCTAATTTTACTAATAAAAGTATTACTGAAGTAATGAAATGGGCTAGTAAGAATAGTATTACTATTAATCAAGAATATGAGTATAGTGATATGATTACTGAATATAGAGTAATTAGTCAAAATGTTCAAAGTGGTACTAATGTAAGTAATATTAAAGAAATAACAGTATCCGTTAGTGAAGGTGCTAATCCTTCTAAAGAAATTATAGTTCCTAGTATGATTGGTTGGGATAGTGAAAGAGTTCTTAAGTTTATTAAAGATAATTATTTAAGTAATATTTCGGTTGAATTTATTCAAAGTGATATGGCTAAAAATACAGTTATTAATCAAAGTGCTAGTGGTAATTTAAAAAGAGATGATGAGATTAAATTAACATTCTCTTATGGTGAAGAATTAGATACTAGTGATGTTAGTTTAATTGATTTTAAAAATATGAGTAGATTTGAAGTAGAATTCTATATGAAACAACATCAATTAAATTATAAATTTGAAGAAAAATTTAGTAGTAAAATCAAAAGAGGTTATGCTGTTAAACAAAGTATAGCTGCTGGTGAAAAAGTTAGTGTTAATGGTACTGAAATTGTTGTAACTATATCTAAAGGCCCTGAAATAAAAGTTCCAAATCTTAAGAAATTAGATATATCTAGTATTACTGAATGGGCTATTAAAAATAAAGTTAAATTAAGTTTCAGTGATAGTTATGATGATACTATTAAAAAGAATGGTATTATAAGTACAAGTGTTAATGAAGGAGATATCATTGAACAAGGTACTGTTATTAAAGTTGTATTATCTAGAGGTAATTTAAAAATGCCTAGTTTTGAATCTGTTGATGAATTCTTTGAATGGGCTAATAAATATAATATTAAGTATGAGGAACAACATGAATTTAGTGATATAGTTCCTGCTGGTAAAGTAATTAGTTATTCTTATAAGAGTGGATCTGTTATTAAGAATAGTGATTCTGTTAAAGTAGTAATTAGTGATGGTGTTAAAAGAAGTGTTCCTAGCGTTGTAGGATTAACTAAGAATAATGCTTGTAATAAGTTAGAAAATGCTGGTTTAAATTGTAGTGTATCTTATAGAAATAGTACTGAAACAAAAGATAAAGTATTATCTCAATCTATTAGTGCAGGTAGTGAAGTATCAAATGGTACTACGGTAGTTATTAGTGTAAGTAATGGTAAGGCTCCAAGTAATCCTACACCTACACCTACACCTACTCCTACTCCAACACCTACTCCTACTCCAACATGTGAAAATGTAACTGTTTGGATAGATGGTTCACATATGATTGCTGGAAATCCTACTGGAACTTGCTCAGCAATTAAGAGTGCTTATTCTAAATTAAAATTCACATGTTCATATGTGAGTTATGGTGAGTATATAGGTTACTTAGTAAATAGTGATTCTATAGATGATCATACATTTAGTACTTGTGATACTGTTAATCTTATAATTAGAAATCAATAAAAAAGAACTTTAATAAAGTTCTTTTTTTATTATTCAAATTCTTTAGAGAAGTTACCTTTTATAAATATAGGTACTTCTTTTCCTTCTTCAGTGATGCCTGTGATATCTAAATCTTCTGTTCCTACCATGAAGTCTACATGTGAATCACAGTTATTCAAATTATATTTATCAAATAATACTTCTTTCTTTGTCTTAGGACCATTCTCTACACATTCTGGGAATGAGTCTCCTAAAGCTATATGACAGGCTGCATTCTCATCAAATAGCGTTTCTAAGAATACTTGGTTAGTATTAGATATTGGAGAGTCATATGGCACTAATGCTACTTCTCCAAGCATATCTGAATTCTTACATACACCAATCATTGCTTTTAATGCTTCATCACCTTTTTCAGCATGTGATTCTACTGCTTTTCCATTTGAAAATTTAATATAGAATTCATCAATAATATTTCCATTATATGAAAGTGGTTTAGATGAATATACTATTCCTTCTGCACTTTTACAGTCAGGTGAAGTAAATATTTCTTCTGTTGGAAAATTTACTAATACTTCTTTACCATTAGCCAATACTTCTTTACCTGAAGCCCATATATGATTCTTAGGTAAATTAATTGTGAAGTTTGTTCCATTTGAACTATTATACTTTAATGTTTTAAATTGATACTTAGTTAGTTTGTTTCCTCTTTGTTCTAGCTTTTTAATTTTCTCATTCCATACTTTAACAGGATCATCTTCTTTAATACTACACATATCAAATATCTTATCCCATAGAATATCTTCTGCATAGTCAACATCGAATAAAGCCTCTGCCCAAGCTTTTGTTGGTACTGCAGCTATACACCAAGCTAACATAGATTTATCTCTTAATGCATCAAATTCTTTTCTTGTTTCTAGTGAATACTTTGTCATAACTGATAATTTACTAGGATCAATATCTTTCATTAATCCTGGAGTTTCTGATGCTAGCATTAAGAATGCTGCATCTTTTTTAGCATAGACATTCCATATATCTCTATTAAAGAAATTTGATTTTTTTAATTCTTCTATATCTAGATTCTTTAATGCTTCATGTTTTAGATATGGATCATTTGCTTCATAATAAATATCTCTTATTCCTAATTCATAAGCAATTTCAGTTACTATTCTAACGAAGTCACTTCTTTCTACATTATAACTAATAAATAAAGGTTGATTTTTTTCTACTTTCAAGCAAGACTCTAGTATTACTCTTGCATACTTTTCTTGTAAACTCATAATATTCCTCCTAAATTTATTATACAACAAAAAAGGTAAGATTTACTTACCTTTTATTTAACATTTAATTCTAGTCTATATCTTTTATCTTTAACTAGAGCAAATGAATATGTTTTATTATTAATTACTTTTGTTATTTTAGATACATCTCTACCTAAAGCTTCTGTAAATTCACCATAATCACTTACATTTGAAATTGTGGATATATATATAGCATAATTTCCTTTTGGCAGATTATTTATATCTATTGTAGCATCAAACCAAGCTTTATCTTTAGGTTGATTATCACCTAGAGTAGTTCCTGCTTGATATAATCCTTGATCTGTACTTCCTAAATCAAATGTATATTTTTGATATGTAGTTGTATTTTCAAAAATAATCTTTCTTTCTACATTAGTATTTTTTCCTAGATTCATACCATATGAATATGATGTTCCTTTTAGATGTAATTTATTATCAGTAAATTCTAATACTCTATACTGATTATATATATTATAACTACTCTTAGCTGTCTTATTACCAATCTTTTCACTTCTTACTATTAATTCTAATGGAATAGAATTATCATAATAATTATTTCTTGTTGTTACATATTTATCTCCTTGATATGAAGCTGCTTGTGTTTTTAATACTTTATTACTGATTAAAGATACTGAATAATAATTATCTTCAGATATAGAAATAATATACATCTTATAATCTCCATTTGGAATGTTTGCAAACTCTATATTTCCTTTAAACCAAGAATATGTATAGTCTTGTGAATCTTGTGAATTAACTGGTCTATTCATTTCATTTTTATCAGTTATTCTATTTAGTAATTGAGCATATACTTCATTATTGTTTAAAGATTGTATTTTAAGTATATACTTAATATTCTTATTTAGATTATTATCTATACCTCTTATTACATTATATCCTTTGATTTCTAATTTATTATTAGATTCTTTTAAGTAATCAAAATAGAATATAGAATCTTTTACATTAAAGTTGTTTCCACTAATATTTAGAGATGCTAGATCAATACCTTCTAATGTAGTAGTTGTTTCTTGAGTTTTAACTACTACTTTTATTTCTTTAGTAGTTGTTTTACCTCTAGAATCAGTTACACTATATACCACTTTATATGTTCCTGCTACTTTGTTATTTACTGTATTAGTAGTTACTTGAATCTTATTAGTAATATCTCCATCTTCAGTATCTGTTGCAGTTACATTTGCTTTTGGATCAAATGCATCATTTACTGTTATTGTTTTATCTGATGCATTAATTACTGGAGCATTATTAGCTTTTACTGTTACTTTTATTGTTTTAGTAACTGATTGATTAGCACTATCAGTAACTTTATAAGTTACTTTATATGTTCCTGCTACTTTAGTATTAACAGTATTTTCAGTTACTTCTATTTTATTAGTTAAATCTCCATCTTCTAAATCGTTTGCAGTTACATTTGCTTTTGAATCAAATGTATCGTTTTCTATTAATTCTTTATCTTGTGCTGTGATTGTTGGTTTTGAGTTAGGAGCTATTGATTTAGATGTAGTTATTTTTACATCTTGTGCTTCAGCTAAAGTATAACCATAGACATTATCATTTCCTGATAAGTTAACTGGTACTTTATACCATGTATCATTACCTACTTTTAATGATTCTAATACTGGTACATAAGAATATGTATATAAACCACTTATTATTGAATATGAAGCATCTTCAGTATTATAGTTAACCCATGTATAACAGTTATCTTCTGTAGTTACACTTACTTTTCCATATGTAGCATCTGTTAGTTTAATAGAGTCTACTGGTACCCAGTGTTTTTGGTCATACCAATAATCACTTGTTACTAAGTAAGCTACTGGTGTGTTATTATCTAGAGCTGTTGCATAGACCATTACATATCTATCTTTTAATAATGTTTTACCTATTTTAGATGTTAAAGAACTATCATAATAGTAATCTGTATTCTTAGTACTTATAGCTACTTGCGGTTTAAATTCATTATTTTCTACATGTAAATCATATTCATAGTTTTTATTTTGATATTCAAATACAGAGTTTGGAGAAATATATCCATTTTTACCATTATTAATCTTTATTATTCCATTTGCTTTTATATATACATAGCCATTCCAATTATAATTTCCACTACTTACTTCATTATAATTAGAATCTATATTTAAATCACTTACTACTTTATACCATTTCTCATTATTTACTACTACTTCATCTACTATTACTAATCCATCACCATTTTCTGGATAAGTATAAACATGTTTAGATGAAGTACTAGGATCTTTATAAGCTGCGGTAGGACCAGTGACTACACCTAATTGATAGTAGTTATAATCTTGCATACCAAGTGCTTTATCTAAATAATAATAATTAGATGCCATTTTTTCAGACCAGAATGAATCACTTGCATATTTAACATTCATTCCTGTTAGTTTATCTCCAAATTGTGGTCCATAGTATCTCCAATCACTTGGATGTGCATAACCATATGTTACCCATTTTGAAGCATATCCTAAAATACTTGAAGCATATGTTGGATACCATCTAGCTCCATTAATTGGATCTGAATCTACTGCATCTAATCCAAATCCATTATTTTTATTTATAGCTAGATAACTTCTACCATTAGCAGTTTCATTTCTACTTAAACTTAATGCTAGAATAGCATTTACACCATATTTTTCTTGAGCATAATAGAAGAATGTTCCTTTACCATATAAACGTGATGCTCCATCTCCTGCACTTTTACCATAGACATCTCTATAATATCCCATATTCTTTCTAATATATTCATCAATATTTATACTAGAGTATGTTGTTCTAGTATGATTTGATAAATACATGTAATAGTTATAGTAAACATTATCTTTATTAACAGCATTACTATAGTTACCATTTCTATAGTCTCTAATCATTGTTTCTAAATTATTATAGAAGTAATGTCCATCATAACTATAATAAGTTCCAGGATTTAACATTTCTGGTTTAGGACCAATAGTACTTCCTGCTCCTCCATAATAATTATTTTGAATTTTGGCTACATAGTTATGTCTTATATCAGTATTAGTTACTGTATAAGAGCTAGATGATTTAACCCAAGTAATTGGAACTATTTCATATGTAGGTAATTCTATCCATCCTGTAAAATTACCTATTCTTACTTTAGCCATCCAAATACTATGTTTAGTAGACCAACTACCATCTAAAAGAGCTCCATCTACTCCTCCATATAATGAACCATTATCCATATATGTATAAGACCAAGTAACTTCTTTATCTGTATAATAATATGTTAAAGCTTCTGGATTAGCTGCTAAATCTACTAAAGCTACATTAGCATCTATTATTTTAGTTTCACCATTTACTTTATTTAATAAAGCTAAATCATTAGCTCCATTAGTTTTCATAAAGTTTTTAGCTTCATTAAAATCTTCAAAACATTTTACTGTATCTATTTGTCCATCAGAATGAAAACCTGCTACTTCATATTTTCCACATAAATCTCTATATTTATAATTACTGGAATCAAAGGCATAAACATTCTTATATGAGAATATTACAAATAAAAGTAAAGCTATTAGTAATAGTTTTTTCTTTTTCATATTAGCGCCTCCTCATCCATTATTCTAGTAATTATATTATATCAGTAAATATGGGTTTATTTATTGTATTTTCAATAACTTTTACATAATATTTACATTATTTTACAAGGACTTTTAAACTTGATTTGTTTACTTGATTAAAGTGTAATTTTTGGGTATAATTAAATAGTAGATTTGGAGGATGAGAAATGCAGGGTACAGGGAATAGAAAGATACTTAGTTTTATAATTAAATTATTTAGTATTATAGCTCTTGGAGCTTCAGTATATGCGATATATGAAATATACTTATTAAGTTCTATAGAAAACTTAATTAGATATATAGTTATGGGTGTAATTATACTTTTTGACATATTAATTATATTTAAGTTTAGAAGTAAAAAGAAACCTAAAGTTTCATACTTATTCTTCTTATTTATACTGTCAATAATATGTGTAGGTATAGGTTTAACAATTTCTTATTTCTATGGACAGATTGATAATTTAAATAAAGATAAAATTACTTATACATCTAATATGTTAGTAATGAGTTGGAGTAAAGCTAATAAAATAGAAGATGTTAAAGATATGAGAATTGGTATCTTAAAAGATAAGAAATCTCCTGAAGGATATATAATTCCTAAAGAAATAATTAAAAAATATGATTTAGAAGATGATAATCAAATAGTTGAATATGAAGATTATACTTCTATGTTAGTAGATATGTATAGTAAAGAATTAGATGCAGTATTTGTACCAGATAGTTATGTTAGTATGTTTTCAGGAATTACTGGATATGAAACTATTAATACTGATACTAGAGTAGTTATTAGTCAAGATAAACTTATGAAAAAAGCAGCTGTTTCTAAGATTGAGACTGCTTCTAGTGGTAAAGATGTTACTGAACCATTTACTATATTATTAATGGGTGTTGATTCTACTGAAGAAGTACTTGAGAAGAATGCTATTGCTAATGGTGATACATTAATACTTATTACATTTAATCCTAAAACATTAAATGCTACTATGTTATCAATCCCAAGAGATAGTTATGTTCCTATAGCTTGTTGGGGTGGTAGACCTGAAAATAAAATTACACATGCTGCTGCATATGGAAATGATTGTATGATTAATACAATTCAAAATTACTTTGATGTTAATATTGATTATTATGCTAAGATGAATTTCAAAGGTTTAGTTAAATTAGTTAATGCAGTTGGTGGTGTTGAAGTAGATGTTCCAAAAAGACTTTGTACTGATGATTCTGGACGTATGAAAGAAGTATGTATAGATCCAGGTAGACAAGTTCTAATGGGTGAAGAAGCATTAGTATTTGCAAGAAACAGAAAACAACTTGCTGAAGGTACTTTTGGTAGAGATGCTCACCAACAAGAAATTATAAAAGCGCTTATTGATAAAATGAAAAATGTTAGAGATGTTACTAAGTTTATGGAAATACTAAATGCTATATCTAATAACTTAGATACTAACTTAACTACTAAACAAATATTATCTTTCTATAATGTAGCTAAAGATATTATTAAGAAGAGTTTAAGTAGTGAAGAAGCTGATTTAATTAATATCCAACAACTATATTTAGATGGTTCTGGACAAATGATTTATGATGAAAGAGCGAGAATGGTTTTATGGGATTATGTTCCTAATAAAAATAGTAGAAATGATTTAATTAATGCAATGAAGATTAACTTAGAATTAAAAGGTCATGAAGATATATGTGAATTTGATTTTTCTATCAATAAACCATATACAAAGAAAGTAATTGGTTCTGGTTATGGTTCAGCAACTAGATATACCCTATTACCTGACTTTACTGGTGATACTGAAGAACAAGCTAAAGCTTCTGCTGAAAAATTAGGTCTTAAGGTTAAGTTTGAAGGTGTTAGTGGTACTGTTGTAGAACAAAGTTATCCAGCTAATAAGAGAATTGATTTAATTAAAGATACATTAGTATTAACTCTTTCTAAAACTAAAGAAGACTTAGAAAAAGAAAAGAAAGAAAAAGAGAACAAAGAAAAAGAATGTGATCCTGATAAGGATGAAGATTGTGAAAGTAATAGTTCTTCTAATGAGAATAATAACTCTAATGAAGAAAATAATAATTCTAATGAATCTGGAGAAAATTCAAATAATTCAAATACTGAAGGAGATGAATAATCTCCTTTTTTTATGTATTAAAAAAGAACTACTTTTGTAGTTCTACTAAACTTAATTTATCACCATCATGTATAAATATTAGTTTTGCTTTTGTTTGATATTTAGAAAATCCTTCATCAGTATATGACCATGTTGCATCTACTATGTATGCTTTTTCATCTGTTTTATCACTATATGCAAATACTTCTTGAGATACATTAGTTATTTCAATATCTTTTACTGTTGGAAGTGATTGATTTCTATTACCATATATATTACTTTCAACATATTTATAGTAAGTATCTTCTGCTTTTAATAAGAAGTTTTCTAAAGCTTCAGAATAAACAAAATCAACTCCACCTATATCTGTTTTAGCAGTTTTATCATTTAATGAGAAGAAATCATATATAAACATTTCTGATATTTTTTTTACATATTCTTCTTCATCTACTTTTTCTTTAGAAAGTATCTTTTTTAATTCGTCAAACATCTTATGATATTTCTTAGTTTTAGAATCTTTTAAGTTATAACCATACTTATCTATTTCATTTACTATTTTAGTTTCTGTTACTGTAGGTTTACTAAATAATTTATCATTTATAACTAGTACTACTAATAATACTACTATTATAAATAATAAAATTATAATTAATCTTTTTGCTTTTTTCTTTAATTTCATTTTATTCCCCACTCTCTTTATTCTTATTCTTATTTAATAAATCAAATACTATTATATCATTTGATACATCTAATAGTTTATTAGTATATTCTGTATTATTATTTATTTCTTCTTCAGATATAACATCTTCTACTAGAGGCATATATTCTGCTTTTTGACTATTATAATATAATTTATTATTTACCCAGTTTCCATTAGGGAATACTACTATATTGTTTTCTTTTATATTATATATATCATGTCCTAAAGCATATTCATTCTTAAATCCAAACATATTTCCTAATGTAGGTACTACATCATACATACCCATTACATTTTTATTTTCAAAGTTTAGATTAGTTCCTTTCATATCTTTAGTCCAGATAATAAATGGTACTTTTCTACCTAATTCGTATTGGTAGTAATCATATTCTTTATAATTAGGATCATCTTGTGATAATACACTATTGTTTTCTTTATCATAGTTATATAGTAAATTATAGTCTTTTCTAGGAAGTCTAGCATCATGATCACCATATAATACAAATACTGTATTTTCTAATAATCCTTTTTCATTTAATTCTTCAATGAATTCTCCTAGAGCTTCATCTGCATAATGAAGTGATTTAAAGTAATTACCTAATTTAGTACCTTCCATATATGGATATACTACTTCAGTACCATCTTCATTTGTTTCTTTTAATGATACATCATATTCTCCATATTTTTCTACTTCAGAGAATGGTGTATGATTAGTTAACATTATTAATAATCCATACCATTTTTCTTTTTCTTCATTAATCTTTTCCATCTTAACTATAGATTGTTTGAAGAATTCTTTATCATTTAATCCTAAACCAATAACATTTTCTTTAGAAACTTCATAGTCTGCTTTAGCATAGAATCTTTGATATCCCATATTAACATGCATAGCACGTCTATTCCAGAAATCTGCATTATTAGCATGCATACTAAATGTATAATAACCTTTTTCATTTAATAAATCAGGTATACCTATATATTCTCTATCAGAATAAGATACAAATGCTGTTCCACTCTTTGTAGGCATTAAACTTGTATTATATGTTAATTCTGAGTCACTACTTGTACCTACACTAACTTGTGAATAGAAGTTTGAAAAATACATTCCTTCACTAGCTAATTTATTAAGTGTTGGAGTTACTGGTACTCCATTAAATTCTAATCCAATTGCATTAGTCATCATACTTTCACCATGGATTACAATAACATTTTTACCTTCAAATATATTAGTATATTCATTAGTAGATGATTCTTCTCTACTTTCAAAATAATCATTAAAGTTCTTTTTAGCTTTATCATATCCAAACATTGAATTAATCTTAGGTTGAATTGAAGTTACTAAGTCATTTGCTTGATAGATATAAATACCAAATTTCATTACTATATATTCTTTATTCCATTGTTTAAAGAATCTTGATACATCAAGTGATGTTAATGTGCATAGAAATAATACTAATAATACACCAGCTGTAGATATAGTTTTTAAAGTCATTTTCTTTCTTTCAGCTTTTACTTCTACTCTCTTATAATAATTCTTTTTCTTTAATTTTATATGAATAATTATTAATACTATTGGAGCTATTAAATATACTAAGTCTTTTAATTGTAGTACGTTTTCTACAACTGCATCTCCTACATCACCAATGTATTGATTAAGACTTAACATAGATATAGATGCAAATGATGTATAGAATGTATAATATACAGAATTAATCATACATATTGCTGTTAAAAATATAGTAAGTGTCATATAATAGGCAAATCTATTTTTAGGTTTAAATAAGTATCCGAAAGCGCCTATAAATATAGATACTGTAGTATCTGCAAGTATTGCTTTAAATGATAAATAATTATCAATTGAATGCATACATAAGAATCTTAATAACGTAGCATTTATTACCATTAATATTACAAATGATAAAAACAAAATATTATTCTTAATATATTGTTTTATTAAATGTTCTTTTTTGATTGCTTTTAATTTTTTAATAATTTCTTTTTTAATTCTATTAAATGTATTCTTTACTATTTTCATATCAAATACCTCACTTAATAAGTATACCATTTTATATGTATTTTTTCAATCTACTAAAAAAGAGAACTAATTTAGTTCTCCATTATATTCACTGGCATTTATTACCATTCCTAATACATATATATATGATAGTAAATATATCCATAATAATAGTATTAATATATTGGCTACACTACCATAGAATAAGTCGTATCTTGCGAATTTTTCTATATAGAATGCAAATATTTCTGTAGATAATACCCAACCTACTGTAGTAAATAATGCACCTTTATTAGTAGTTTTTCCAGGTATTTCTTTATCTGGTGCTATTACATACATTAATTTGATATTTACAAATAGTATTACTAGTATTAATGGATATTTTAGTATTACTAACATTTCTCTTATAATACGTACTATTACACTATCATGTGTTATTTCAGTTAATATATTAAATATACTACTACCAAATATTGGAATTATCATTAAGAATACAAATATTCCTACTAATACAAATGTCATAGTAATTGCTTTTAATCTTCTACTTACTATATTATTTGGTTCTACTTTATATATTTCATTAGATGTATTAATCATTGAATAAGTTCCATTAGAAGCTAAAATAAATCCTGATGCGTAGAATACTATAATATTAAAGTTAATTCCATTACCAGCCAATATACTATTAAGTATACTAGCTATTTGTGGTGGAATTGAACTATTAATTGCTGTTCTAATTGTTTCTGTAGAAATAGATAAATTTGCGGCTATTGTGGCTATTAATGCTACCAAAGGTATTAATGTCATGACAAGAAAAAAAGCAAGTTGCCCTGGTAATATTCTCATCTCTGGTTTCATTAATAACTTGAATATTTTTTTAGTAAAGTTCCTTGCTTTTTCCATTCAATCACCTTTTTATTTATATTCTTCTTTGTTTGTAATCATTTCAAGTGTTGCTTCATTTATTGAATCATCTAGTGTCTTAATTTCATCTGTAATCATACTATAACCTACAGCAGCACCAAATGAGTGTGGTAAGTTTTTCATTTCTTTTGATAATTTCTTAGTATATGTACTAATTTGTCTTTCACTGTATCCTACTAAGTAAATTAAGAATTCATTACCATCTGTTCTTATAATTTCACTATTTTCAAGTTGCGTATTTACTAGAACACCTGCAGCTTTAATGATAAGTTCATCACCAGCTTCATGGCCATAATTATCATTAACGTATTTAACATTATTTAAATCTACCATTACGATTGATTGTGGGAATACTTCACATGCTTCCCATTCTTTCATCTTAGCATTTAAATAATTTCTATTTTTTAATGAAGTTAACATATCAGTATATTTATGTCTATCTTCAATCTTAACTTTCTTAACTTTCTTTTGTCTCTTAAATAATAGATAAATAATACTTATTACTATAATTGGAACAAATATTACTAATAATACTGCCATATAGATTTGTTCTAGAGTAGAATCTTTTAATATAGAAGCTTTTAAGTTTTCTATTCCAGAATTTCTATAATTATAGTATGAATTAGTATTAATAATATAGTTAAATAGATCATAGAATGCATCATTATTATTCTTAACCATAAACTTATAGTCATTCATCATAGTATCTTGGTATAGTAATTTTAAATTCTTAAATTTACTATTTTGATAATATGAATAGATTTCTCTATCTACTACTATTAATCTATTTTTTGATTTTCTTATTAATTCATCTATAGTATTATACTCTTTTATATCAGCTCTTGAGTTATTAGAAAAATAAGCATATAAGGAATCACCTTTTAACATAGCTATTTCTTTTCCTTTTAAGCTTTCAAAAGAGTTAACTATATGATTATCTTCTTGATAACCTAATACTACATAGTCTTCTACAAATGTTGATAAAGTAGCAGTATATTTATCATTACCATAATTATTATAGTCAAAGTAAACATCTACTTCTCCCTTATCAATTGCTTTTTGTAATGCTTTCTTACTAGAATATTTCTTATATTTAAAATTAATATTTGCTAGACGAGAAACTCTATCAATGTATTCTCCAGCAATACCAGCTACTTTACCATTTACTTTAGATTCATATGGTAAGTTTTCTATATATCCATAAACATAGTTTTTAGAAATTAATTTTGCTTTTGTTTTTGCATCTAATTCATTCTTTTCTAAGTAATAGTTTAGATATGCATCATTATATTCTTTAATATATTTTGTTTGTTTCCATTTATTATAATACTTAGTAACTATAGTATTTAATTCTTCATTATTATCACTTAATGTTAATACTATTTGTTTCTTTAATTCAGTGAAATAATAGTTTATTGAATACTTATCTTTTTCAATTGTATAATCTAAATACATAATATTTGGTACTATAATCATATTTACTTCTTCATTATCTAAAGCTTTATATAAAGAAGAAATATTATCATATGACTTATATGATAGATTAGTACCACTCTTTAAATAGAAACTAACTTCTTCTACATCATCTTTTAATACACCAAATACCATATTTTTCATATCTTTAATATGATTAATTCTTTGGTATGTTTTTCCTACAGCTACATAATTATCATTGAATAAGAATAGTTCTTTTTTAGTTAATTGTTCATCATTATTTAATATACTTATTCTAAATCCATCTGTAGTAGGAATAGATGTTTTTAAATATGGTATTTTATTAAATTCAATACCTATTTTTTCTTCAAAGTCATTTATAAAATCAAATATAACTCCTTCACCATTAGTTCCATATAATGGATAATCATTTACTATTTCAAAGTCATATGTTTGATCTTTATTTTCTTCAACCCATCTTCTTTCAGCTACTGTTAATGTCGTAGTTTTATCTTCTTTATTATAATAACGATATACAAATACAAATGCTATTATAGCTATTAGTATAGGAATTATTATTATTAACTTCTTTTTCATACTATTCTCCTATCTATTTTTAGTCCAACTAATTCCTGATTTAGTATGATGTTTATATCCTATTATAGGAAAATGATCTTTATCAACATCGCTCTTAAATATGAATTGAATATCATAATATGCTTTTTCATCATCAGATAATTTTTCTAATGATAAATCAGAAAGATATTTAGCTGTGTCTGTATCAACATCATCATTTACTTTAACATTTATATAAATTATTCTTCCTTGAACTCTAACACTAGTACTTTTAGCAGAACCATTAAATCTTCCTTTTATTTCTTCCATTCTTTTAGAAGTTATTTTTATTTTATCTATTCCTTCTAACCTTGTACCATAATATGCTTCAGCATCATTTGGGAAGAAGAAATTCTTAGCAAATACTCCTAAAACTACTATAAATACTAAAATTATTATTCCAACTATTGTATGAGAATATTTCTTTGTAAATTTCAAAACTTTCTTCATTATTATCACATCCTAATATATTAAATATTATACACTAAGTAGTTATCATTTTCAATTGATTAATTTAATTCTTCTATTAAAATATCCATTGCCATTTTAGGATTAACCTTACCCTTAGTTTCTTTCATTACTTGTCCCATTAAGTATTTAATTGCTCTATCATGTCCAGCCTTATAGTCGTTAACACTTTCTAGATTACTTGAAATAATTTCTTTAACTATATTTCTAATTTCAGAATCATCAGTAATATTTTCAATACCTTGTTCGCTCATAATATCTTTAATAGATTTATCACTTTCTAATACGATATCTAAAATATCTTTTAAGTTCTTACTAGTTAGAGTATTATCAGATACTAAGTTAACTAATTCAATGAATCTTTCTTTAGATAAAGTAGTATCATTAATAGTCTTTTCAGTTCTATTTAAGTATCCTGAAATATCTCCTAATAATAAGTTACTAGCTACTTGATGATTAATTTTTTCATCTAGTAATGTATTAAAGTAATCACTTAAACTTCTATTAGCAACTATCTTATTAGTATTAATTTCAGATACTCCTAAAGATAAGTATCTTTCTCTTCTTTCATCAGGTAACATAGGGATAGAATTAACTGCATCCTCAATCATTTCATCAGTAAGAATAACATATGGAATATCTGGTTCTGGAAAATATCTATAGTCATTACCAGTTTCTTTAATACGCATTAATACTGTGTCATTCAATTTATCATCGAAACGTCTAGTTTGAGGTTTAAATGTTTCTCCTGCTTCATATAATTTAGTTTGTCTTTCTATTTCTTTTTCAACACCTAATTTGGCATTTGAAATAGAACCAATATTTTTAATTTCTGCTTTTGTACCTAGAGGATCATTTTCATTCTTTCTAATAGATACATTAACATCGGCTCTCATTGAACCTTCTTCAATCTTACAGTCACTAATATCTCCGAAAGATAATAATTCTCTTAATTTTTCTAGGTATAATTTAACATCTTCACCATCAGTCATACATGGTTTAGTAACTATTTCTATTAAAGGTACTCCTGCACGATTAAAATCTAGAAGTGTTTTAGTTCCACGGTGAGCACTCTTACAAGTATCTTCTTCTATATGCATTTCATCAATGTATACTTTTTTCTTTTCTCCACTCTCTTTAGTTATTTCAACATAACCATCATATCCTATTGGAGTATCATTTTGAGTTATTTGGTAGTTCTTAGATATATCTGGGTAGAAATAATTCTTTCTATCAAAGTGCATTATTCTTCTAATCTTACAATTAAGAATAGCTGCTGCTTTTATACCTAAGTTAATTACTTCTTCATTTAATGTAGGTAGTGTTCCAGGATAACCTAAATCTACTACATTAGTTAATGAATTAGCCATTTCTCCATATCCATTTATAGAGTTAGAGAAGATCTTTGTATTTGTTTTTAATTCTACGTGTACTTCTACACCTATTGTAGGAATATAATTACTCATTATCTTCACCTCCATTAGGATTTAAACTTAGATTTAATTCTTTTTCTAAGTATGAAGCTAATTTATAAATCTTTGCTTCTTCAAATGAATTAGCAATTATTTGCATACCTATAGGCATATGATTACTATCAAATCCAATTGGAAGATTAAGTCCAGGTAGTCCTGCCATATTAACTGGAATTACTAAGACATCATCCATGAATGATTTTAATGGATCATCCATTGGATCAGTTAGGTTATATGCTGTTGTTGTTGTAGTTGGTCCTATGATAAAATCATAATCTTCAAATACTTTCTTTAGAGCTTTTCTCATATCATCTCTGATACTTAATGCTTTATTATAGTAAACTTTAGCATTTTCACCACTTAGTAAGTAACTACCTACCATGATTCTTCTTTTTACTTCTTCACCAAATCCATTAGCTCTTGTTTTTAAATAAACATCTTCTATGTTTTCTGGATTTTCATAAGAATAACCATATCTAATACCATCAAATCTTGCTAAGTTAGAGCTTGCTTCTCCCATAGCTATAATTTGGTATAAAGTAACGGCATTTTCTAAGTATGGAACATCAATATAATCTACTATTGCTCCATTAGATTTTAATACTTCTATTGTTTCTTTTACTTTATTAATTATTTCATTATTAACAATATCACTCATAAAGTAATTAGGTACAGCAATCTTCATACCTTTTATATCTTCACCTATTAGTCTTGTGAAGTCTTCAGATTCCTTTCCTACTGAAGTTAAATCTTTTTCATCTTTTCCTACTAAAGCATTTAATAATAATGCATTATTATAAACATTAGTAGTCATTGGACCTATTTGATCTAAGCTTGAAGCAAAAGCAACTAATCCAAATCTTGATATTCTACCATATGTTGGTTTCATACCTACGATACCAGTATAACTTGCTGGTTGACGAATAGATCCACCTGTATCGGAACCTAATGCAAAAGGTAGGTCTCTAGCTGCTATTGTAGTAGCAGATCCACCAGATGATCCTCCTGAAATCTTATCAGTATTCCAAGGATTCTTTGGTGCTCCAAAGTAACTAGTACGAGAAGATGATCCCATAGCAAATTCATCCATATTAGTTTTACCTATGATGATCATATTCTTTTCATTTATCTTTTCTACTACAGTTGCATTATATATTGGAATAAAATTCTCTAATATATGAGATGCACAAGTAGTTCTTAATCCTTTAGTTACAATATTATCTTTTACAGCGATAGGAATTCCAAATAATAAGTTATCTACTTCTTTTGTTTCTAATTCTTTAGCTTTAGCTATAGCTTCTTCTTTGTTTAATGTGATGTAGGCATTTAATTCTTTATTATTTTCTATATTTTGGAAGGCTTCTTCTACTAAGTCTATTGGTTTTATTTTCTTTTCTCTTAGTAGTTCATTTATTTCTTTAATACTTTTATTTAAATACATATTAAGCACCTTCACTTTCTTTAATAACTACAGGTACTTCAATATAGTTTCCACTATGTCTTGGAGCATTATTTACTACTTCTTTTGGATCTAGCATTACTCCTTCTTCGTCTTTACGTAGTTCTGCATTATTTTCCCAACAGGCAATAAGGATATCATCATCATACCCTTTTACTTCATTAATCTTTTCTACATCATTTAATAGTTTTTTTAATTGGATTTGGTATTTACTAATTTCTTCTTCAGTTAAAGAAATTCTAGCTAAATCAGCTACATGTAATACCTCTTCTCTAGTAAGTTTATCTTCCATAGAAAAACTCCTTCCTATAACTACTTAATTATAACATAAAAAAAGAAGATTTTAAATCTTCTTTTTAGTTTTCTTCTCCATACATTTTACCTTTAGAATCTTGTTGGATTGCATATCCATATTCAAAGATTAAACTCATTGAGTATAGGAATAAGATTTCAGTTATACTTAGTATATTAAAATCAAGATCTATTTCATTTTTTAATGGTATATTTAATAATACTCCACCAATAGAAGCTAATACTATACAAGCTATCATTAAGTAAGACATTTTCTTAATATGTTCTACATTATCTAAAGTAAATGGAGTATCTCCTTCATTAATATTTTTAAATAGTTTTTCTAGATGTGTTAGAGCTTTAATTAATACTATTATGAATGCTCCTAAGAATACCATTCCTACTTCTAAGAATGCTATTGCACCAGTTTCTCCATAATGTTCAATAGCTGGAGCAATATTATTAATATCACTTTGTTTTACATCAGCTACTACTGTATGATCTCCTATTCTTATTTCAGTACTATTACCTATTTCTACTATTTGTATTTTCTTATCTTTAGATACTATTTTTCCATCTTCAATATCAATATATTTGAATCCTATTGGTAGTAGTATCATTGCTGCTACTAAGAAACCTATTGCTACTTTCAATACTATAGCAGTAATCTTACCTATTAAAGATAATACTTTACTTATTCCTTTCATTTGACTTTGTTTTTCTTTTTTGAATTTAACTACACTCATCTTAACTTCTTCGTCTAATGAATCTATATCAATCATTTTATCATTAACAAGATCACTAATATTACATTTAAATATCTTACAAAGTTCAAGTATATTATTCATCTCAGGGTATGCCTCACTTGTTTCCCATTTAGATACACTTTGTCTAGATACTCCTACTTTTTCAGCTAATTGTTCTTGAGAGATATTTCTTCTCTTTCTTAGATTTTTTAGATTGTCTGCGAATTTCATTAGACTTTCCTCCTTTCGCAAGATAAGTATATTATTTTTATTAATATTTTTATACCAACTTTTGGTTGCTGCACGTCAAAGTTTGCAATTTAATTATAGCATAAAAAAGAGTATTTCTACTCTTATTGCCCAGCTATACAGTTTTTAATATAGATTTGTTTATTCTTTTTCTTAGTTGATCCTACATAGTTTTTAACAGTACCAATAATAGTTATTTCTTTATCTTTTTCAAATGCAGAAATATTAGTTTGTTCTGGTACTAATTTACATATA
>JAFZPS010000006.1 GCA_017550205.1 Bacilli bacterium
AACTTTAAATTCTTACTTGGTTCTCATGTATGGATTAACAGTGAAAAATTAGATAATAATACAAAGATTAGAACAGTTTTAAAACATGGAACTTTATCAATTGGATTTATAGGACTTGCTGAAACTTTAAAAGCACTAGTTGGTGAACATCATGGTGAAAGTGATAAAGCTCAAAAACTAGGACTTGAAATTATTAAACATATGAGAGCTAAATGTGATGAATTCACAAAAGAATATAACTTAAACTTCACTTGCTTAGCTACACCAGCTGAAGGATTAAGTGGAAGATTCGTTGGAATCGATAGATCAATATATGGAAAGATTAAAGGTATTACTGATAGAGAGTATTACACTAACTCATTCCATGTACCAGTTTATTATAAAACTAGTGTTAAACATAAAATGGAAATTGAAGGTCCATACCATTCACTTACTAATGCAGGACATATTTCTTATGTTGAATTAGATGGAGATACAGTTAATAATGTAGATGCATTTGAACAAGTAGTAAGAATCATGCATGATAGCGATATCGGTTATGGAGCAATCAACCATCCAGTAGATAGAGATCCAGTATGTGGATATGTTGGAGTTATCAAAGATGTATGTCCTAAATGCGGAAGACGCGAATGTGAAGGCGTACCAATGCAAAAATTAAGCAGTGATGAATTTTGCTGTATGTAATAAATAAAAGAAAGAGAGGTAAATAATATGGAAGGAAAGAAAACAAAGGTTGTTGGAGAAGGCGTTAAATTTGAAAGAATCAGAAGAATTACTGGTTATTTAGTAGGAACTTTAGATAGATTCAACAATGCTAAAAAAGCAGAAGTATCAGATAGAGTAACTCATGGAACAAACTAAGAATGAAATCAGATTAGCGTCAGATCTACAAAGCGATAGTATAGTTGATGGTCCAGGTTTACGCACTGTAATTTGGACTCAAGGTTGTGGACATAAATGTAAGGGTTGCCAAAATCCTCAAACATGGGACTTTAATGGTGGAGGTTTAGTTCCTCTAAAACTTGTAAAAGAAGCAATAGACGAATTAGAATGCCAAACAGGTATCACATTTAGTGGTGGAGATCCAATGTTCCAACCATATCAATGTACAGAACTTGCAAAATACTGTAAGAAAAAAGGATATAACATCTGGGTATATACAGGATTTACTTATGAACAACTAATGGAAATGTCTAAAAAAGACAAAATATATTTAGATTTTCTAAAATATATTGATGTTTTAGTAGATGGACCATTTATATTAAAAGAAAGAAATCTAAGTCTATTATTCAGAGGATCTAATAATCAAAGATTAATAGATGTACCTAAAACACTAAAAGAAAACAAAATAGTCCTTTTTGATGAATCAATTTATTTAGAAGAAGATAAATTAAAAAGAAAGAAAACATATATTTAGGAGTATATAATACTCCTTTTTATTTTCAAGTTTTACAATTATAATAACTTGTAGTATAATAAAAAACTACTTCATAAGGAGGTGGGATGATGGCTAAAGTTATAATCAAGAAAAGGTTAGATACTAATACATATGAATATAATGTTATTAATAAAGAAGATAATACTTGTTATATTAAAAAAAGTGGTTTCACAACACCAGAACAAGCACTTGAAGCAGCAAAAAAAGACTATAAAACATATATTATTAATAATAAAAAATCCCACTATACTATAAATACTAAATACATAAAAGAAAAAATAAAGAATCTAAGAATAACAGCATTAGGCTATAAATTAACAGAAGTAACAGTATTTAGTGCAATTGTCTTAACATCAGTATTTGGAGGAGCAAAAATAATAAAAGAATGGAAAGATAAATTTGCTCCTAGAACAGATAATCAAATCGAAAATGATGAAAATAGTGTTGAAGTCATAACAGTTCGTGATTGTGATTTCTCAAATATCCATATAATAATAAGAAATGCCAAAACAGGTACCACAGGAGTAGCGAATGCAACTTCTGATATGCTCACAAGATTAGAAATCTCAAATGAAATAGTAAATAAAGATAGTAATATAGCTAATAAAGTATCTGAAGCAATCTCAAATAATCCAAATAGTAATATTATCATACTTAATCTAGAAACAGGAGTTGAAAACTCAAATAATAATAAGACAATTATTATGGGTGATAGTTCAAATAATAGAAAATATTCTTCAGATATACTTGGAGCCTGTATTAAAGCTTCTTTAAATGACTATAATTTAAATCCTATTATTAAAAGTGGTAAATCTGCTGGTATTTGGAGGAATGCTACTAGTATTGAAACAGAATTAACTAGTAATGGTTTAATTAATAATGTTAGTCAATTAACTATTGATTTACCAAAAACAATAAAAGATGATGAAATAATAAAAAATGATGCAGCTGCATCCATTATTGAAGGAATAATGCGTTGGACTTCACTTTCACAAAATGAGAGATATGCTAATATTTACTATACAACACAATATAGCGATACATTAATCACAATATCTCAAGATCACAATATATCTATTAAACAAATAGAAGAAAATAGTGATATTAATATGAATAAAGGTGTAAGAGTAGGAAACACTGTATTAATAGATACAATACCAAAAGTCGCAACAGATAAAGCAATAGTATATAATCCATATATCACAACAGACCACAATATGGTAGAACCAATAATTCATGAACATATAGTTCAAAGTGGTGAAACAGTAAGCAAAATAGCTAATATGTATGGAGTAAGAATAGAAGACATAGTAGTACCAAGTGGTAACATAAATAATATATATGTAGGAGATACTTTATACATTACTACCCCAAACTTATATGAGACACATAAGAAGGTAGGAATAGAAAAACAAAAAACAAATATAAAAAAGATATAGATATATATCTTTTTTTTTGTTATAATAAAATTGGTGAAGTATATGAGTAAGAAAAAATTAGCACTACTAGTAAATATTGCAATATTATTATTAGAATTATATGTATTAGGAAGGAATATATTTGTAGATCATACTGTCGCAGTAGAGTATTATACTAATGATAGTAATATAATAGCTATGATAAGCTCTCTATTATTTATAATCTTCTATAAAAAAGAAAAAGAATTTGTAAAAGACATAAGATATATAGCTACTTGTTGTCTAACAGTAACAATCTTAGTAGTAATACTTATATTATGTCCTATGTATGATTTTAATTATAAACTATTAATGTTTACTGATAATTTCTTAATACTACACACAATAGTCCCAATATTATGTATAATCTCATATGTATTTTTTGAAGAAAGAAGTAAAAAAGATTATATATGTATAGTATTCACTGTTACATATTCAATAGTAATACTAGTATTAAATATATTCTCAATAGTAGATGGACCATATCCATTCTTAAAAGTAAATCCTAATGATATATTTATGACTATTATTTGGGGAATAGCTATAATGGTTGGAAACTATTTAATAGGAATTGGACTTAATACATTAAATAAAAAATTAAAAGGAGCTAAACAATAGCTCCTTAATCTATATACAGAGGATCTTCACATTACATAGTGAACCTTCCTCTAATATAATATATGTATTTATTTTAAAATGATACCAAAATATGATAGAATAATAAGAGAAATATAGAAGATACTATAAAGGAGACTATATGGATACAAGAGAAGAATTAAAAGTGCTAGAAAACTGTTTAGAAAAAATAAATGAATTATGGAGGTCACTTTGACATTCCATCTAAAAAAGATGAAATAGAAAAACTTTCTCATCAAACAGAATCTCCAAACTTTTGGAATGATAGAGAAAAAGCTGAAGAAGTATTGTCTAAACAAAAAGAATTAAAGGATTTAGTAAATAGTATTGAAAGTTTAAAAATAGAAATAGAATCTACTCTAGAAGTATTAAAACTATTAGAAATAGAACCAGATTCTAATATATATGATGAAATAAAAGATACTACAAAAAACATTTCAGAAAAAACAGATAAATTAAATTTACTATTAATGTTAAATGGACCATATGATAAATGTAATTGTATTTTAGATATACACCCTGGAGCTGGTGGAACAGAGTCTTGTGACTGGGCTAGTATGTTATATAGAATGTATCTAAGATACTGTGAGAAAAAAGGATATAAAGTAGAACTATTAGATTATCAAGATGGTGATGAAGCAGGAATTAAATCTGTTTCAATAAGAGTAATAGGGTTAAATGCTTATGGATACTTAAAGAATGAAAAAGGTGTTCATAGATTAGTAAGACTATCACCATTTGATTCAAATAATAGACGTCATACTTCATTTGCATCAGTAGAAGTAACACCTGAAATAGAACAAGATAATACAATTGAAATAGATGAAAATGATTTAAAAATAGATGTTTATAGATCAACAGGAGCTGGTGGACAAGGAGTAAATACAACAGATTCTGCAGTAAGAATAACACATTTACCTACAAAAATAGTAGTAACTTGTCAAAATGAAAGAAGTCAAATTCAAAATAAAGAACAAGCTCTACGAGTATTAAAAAATAAA
>JAFZPS010000063.1 GCA_017550205.1 Bacilli bacterium
TAGTGAAGATAAATTTAGAAAAGACATGTATAAAAGTAAAAGAAAAGAATTATCTGAGATATGGGAAGGTAATAGTTACTTAGATATAGGTAATATTGTGAGATTTACTCCTAGTGCGTGTAATACACAACCATGGAGAGTGGAAGCAAATGAGAAAGAATTAAAAGTATATAGATATCGTAAGGAAGGTAAAAGAGGTATTATGCCTAAAGATATGGTTATATACTATAATCAAATAGATATAGGTATATTCTTATGCTTCCTAGAACTATGTTTAGAAAAGAATAAGATTGATTATGATAGAGAAGTATTTGTGGAAGAAGATCACGAGAATGAGTTTAACTTAACTGCGGTGTATAAGATAAAGTAAAAAGACATATACAAAAGTATATGTTTTTTTAGTGCATGAATATAATAAATAATGTTGATTTTTTCAACATATAATGTTATAATAATGTACATAAGAGAGGGAAGAAAATGAAAAGTTGTGGGGAAAAATTAAGAGCTGCTAGAGAATTCTTAGGATTAACACAAGAACAAGTTGCATCAACATTAAATTTAACTAGAAACATAATAGTAAATATAGAAAATGATAATCGTTCTATTAAATCTGATGAATTATATAAGTTTTCAAAACTATATGGAATTAGTATGGAAGAAATAGTTTCAGATGAAAAAGAAATAGATTTTGCTGATCAAGTATTTGCTAGAGGATTTGAAAGTTTATCAGAAAAAGATAAACAAGAAATCATTAATCTAATTAAGTTTAAAAATAATTATAAGGAATAATAAATGGCAGATATTGCAAAAACAATTCTAGCAGCAGAAAAGGTATTAAAAGAAATAAAAGAAAAAAAGGGAAAAATAACATTTCCAATAGATCCATTTGAATTATTGAATGATAGAAAAACAGTTATTACATTTTCTGATTTCGATAAACTAGAAGGATTGTTACTTTATGAAAAAGAAAAGTCAGTAGTATCAATCAACATGAATAGGCCAGTAACTAGACAAAGATTTACTGCAGCACATGAATTAGGACATATATTAATGCATACTGAAATAAAAGGTAATAATTTCTTATGCCCAATTTCAGGTGTAAAAACAGATATAGAAAAAGAAGCAGACTATTTTGCTTCAAACCTATTGATGCCAACTGATGAATTAAATAAAAGAATAGATGTATATCAAGATAAAAATGGAAAAGTTGGATTAGATGACTGCTTACTAATTGCCGAGTATTTTGGAGTTAGTTTTGAGGCTTGTGTAAAAACAATTTGTTTTAGAGTAAAGAGATTCAAAGAAGATTTAGATAATAAAGAATTGGATAAAATGATTAGAAGCTATGGACCTAAAACAAAAAGAAAAGAATTATTTGAAAAAACACACGATCTAGAATTGTTGGTAAATGCAATTAACTATAGCTATTTTTCAACAGTTAATTTACGTGAAATAGTAGGAATTAAATTTGTGCAAAATCTAGTCTACCATGATAGTAGAATAGAAAGAATTAAAATATCTCAAGAAGAAGTAAATGGAGTATTCGCAGATTTAAGAATTAATGGGAGTGAAAGTAAATACTGTAAGAGTGATAATCAAAACATAATAGAAGCACTAGGCAATATAGAAATGAATAGATATTGTCTAGAAACAACTGATGAACTAGATATTTTTGTACTAAAAAGATTAAATGAATTATTATACAAATATGCCCCATATCCAGAATGTGCGGGTGTGTATCGCACTAATGATAATATGATTGCTGGTGGAGCAATACAACCAGTATCATATCTAGAAATACTTGATAAGATGGGCGAATTAAACACGATTATAAAAACAACAGTGGATAATAAGGATAAATACACAATATTTGAGTATATTAGTATAGTTGCAAGAATTCATTATGAGTTAACAGTACTTCATCCTTTTGCAGATGGCAACGGAAGAACTATTAGGGGTTTAACTAATTGGTTATTACGTGTAAAAGGATTATGTCCTATATATATTGATTCTGATAATAGAGATGAATACATAAAGGCACTTCAAAAAATAGATAAAGATAAGGATTATGACTTATTAAAAATAATATTTATTAAAGCCATGATTAAAACTATGGCTGAATTACATAAGTCATGGAAATAATATTAACCTAAAAAATCAAGGGCAAACATAGTTTGTTTATTATAACCCTTGATTTTTTATTTTTAAATTATAATGTTTTAAACAATAAAAGTAATCTTTTATTGCTTACTAACTATTTAATTTATTAAAGTAGAGTGCCTTAGTTAATGCAATTACTTTATCAAAGGAATATACTACATCCCCATTATCATGATATAATTTATATATAAAAAGGAGTATATATGGATTTAAAGAAAATAGAAAAGTTTATAGATAAACAAAAAGTAAGTTTTATATGTTCTATAGATAAAGATAATTATCCTAATGTAAAAGCAATGCTTAAACCTAGAAAAAGAGTAGGATTAAAAGAATTTTATTTTTCTACTAATACTTCTTCTATGAGAACTAAACAGTATAGAAATAATCCTAAAGCATCTATTTATTTTTATCATAAAGGATTAATTAAATATACAGGTGTATTATTAAAAGGAAAGATGCAAGTATTAGAAGACCAAGAAACTAAGACTATGATTTGGAAAAGAGGAGACATCATGTTTTATAAGAAAGGTGTTACTGACCCAGATTATTGTGTATTAAAGTTTACTGCCGAAAGTGGTAGATACTACCAAGACTTAGTTACTGAGAATTTTGAGGTGGAATAAGAGTAGAAATTCTCTTTTTTATGGTATAATAATTTTGAGGTGCTATAATGAATACTATTGATTTAAATGAAAATATAAATATCTTTATAAAAAGAGGACCAGAGATTTATAATTCAAATGAAGCAGACGAATTAGTAGATAAAGTAAGTGAAGCTATGAATCAAAATCCAAACCTTGAACATGATAAACAACTAAACGAGATGATGGATGATATTATTGGTTTATGTGAAGAAAGAGGAACTTTGAATTATTCTGGCTGTGATTCATTTTGGGTTGCTGATAATAATGTGAAAGTAGGAATGACTCTTTTTAGAAAAGACAAACGTTTTAGATATGAAAAGGAATATGCAAATTTTGACGAAATGAATATATATTTTATGGATTTACGTGAATTCCTTGAACAAGCAGATTATATTGGTAGAGGATTTAAAAGAACTGAACCAGTGCCAGTTAATGGAGATAAAAGTTATATGAATGCTGATAAAATAGATCCAGTTAATACTTCAGATTTTACAAAAGAAACAGTTCTTTTTGCAACAAATTCAAATATGCTTATGTTAATAGAAGAAAATGATGGTACTAAAAAATATGAAATGTTATCACCTATATTTTTTGAAGATGGTAAATTTGAATTTTTCGGTGAAAAAAATGAAGAATATAATGATAAAGAAGCAATATACCAAGCAATAAAAAAACAATTAACAGAAGGAAACCAAAAAGTATTATAGTGAGATAAAATCTCACTTTTTTATGCTACAATATATTAAACTCTCAGTCTCTGTCCTGTTATTTAAATAATAGGAAGAGTAAAATTATCTTTGAAAGGAAGGATAATATGGATCAAAAAAGAATAGGTAAATTTATTCTAGATTGTAGAAAGAAAAAAGGTCTAACTCAAGAACAGTTAGCAGAAAAACTATCTGTTACTAGTAAATCAATAAGTAGATGGGAAAATGGTAATACAATGCCAGATTATTCTTTATTAAAAGATTTATGTACTGAGTTAGATATTAATATTAATGAACTATTATCTGGAGAAAAGATAAAGGAGAGTGAATATATGACTAAAGCAGAAGAAAACTTCATTATGCTTAAAAAGAAAGTAGATAATACTTTAAAACTATTAAACATAGTTACATGGATTTGTGGAATTTCATTTGTATTAGCATTTATCGCAAATATGTATTTTAATTGGAAGTATAGAGAACCTTGGGATAATTCTAATTTAAAGATGTTTGTACAAATAATGTTATGTATAGATATACCATGTTTAATACTATGTGAAATGTTAAGTTATAAAATAAAGAAGTAAGACTACTTCTTTTTTAGTTGAAAAAAATAAACAAGTAGATTATAATAGGTGCCAAGGAAGGTGGCGTTTTATGGGATTTTTCGATAAGTTGAATAAAAAGGGAAATAAGAGAACTAGTGAAGAGAAAGTCATAATTAATAGAGCAAAAGATATAGTAAATCAACTAGGTGTAGAGAAAGTTGTAGATGCTCATAGATTTCCTAGTAGTCATTGCTTCCATGACCATGTCTATGAAGGTTATGGATTTAAAATAACACTAGAAGATCCAGATCGTTATTATGAGTTAAAAGGAGATTACGTAACAATATATTTCAACAAAGAACGCGTATTTGATAATGATAAATTTATAAGGGGAAAATGGGAAAAAGCATTAGAAGAATTACAAAATAGTATATATGAAATAAAAGATGAAAGAAGAAAAGAAAAAGAGCTATTAGAAAGAAAACATGAAATACTTTCTGCACTTATATGTATGCCTAAAGCAGGTTATGGACCAACATGCATTGGAGATAACATAAAAGTATATAGAAGCGAACGTTGGGCAGGTTCCTACGATCATATATATGATGGAAGCGACTACAAAGTATATAAAGGAGAAAAACTTGTTTTTGATGCATATTCAGCACCTACATATATTTCGGATAATAAATACAAAGTATATGTACCAGGCTCTTGGGAAGATAAAGTAATACGATACTCAGAGTCTGCACAAGTAGCTGAACAACAAAGACAAAAACAAAAAAGAGATGACGAAGCAGAAGAAGCTGCTAAGATATTAAGAAAACTAAGAGGAAGAAATTAATCCTCTTTTTTGTGCTATAATATAGATGTTAAAAAGCATTGCTTGTAGCAACGCTAATATTAAAATAAAATTATTTGTGAAAGGAGAAATAATATGTTAAAAGAAAATTTAAAGACATTAAGAAAACAAAAAGGTCTTTCACAAGAAGAATTAAGTATTAAATTAAATGTAGTAAGACAAACAATATCAAAGTGGGAACAAGGTCTATCAGTACCTGATGCTGAAATGTTAATTAGTATCTCAGAAGTATTTGATACACCAGTAAGCACATTACTAGGAGAAACTATTAAAGAGAATACTCCTGATACTTTAAAAGAAATCTCAGAGAAACTAGAAGTAATAAACCTACAACTAGCTAAAAAAAGAGAAGATAAAAGAAAAATACTACATATATTCTTTATAATACTAACTATAATAGTATTACTTACTTGTATAGGAATATATACTTTAGGTAATAGTTATTTAGAATGGAATTATAATGATCCAGAACTAGCAGTATTAGGAGTAGGAATACATTCAATTATCTGGTTATTTGTTAGAATAGCCCCATTTATATTAATTGGTTCTATTGTAGGTATTTGTTTAACTAGAAAAAAATAATATTAGTATTTAAACTTGAAAAAAACTTCATTTTGTGTTATTATAAGCCACTGAAAAGAGCTTTATTAATGCCAATATATAAAGGGGGTATTAATTAATGGAAAATATAGAAAGAAAAAAGTTTTATTTATTTAGACATGGCGAAACAAATTGGAATTTAGAACGAAAAGTAAAAGGACATTCTGATAATATAGATACTAGATTTACTGATTTAGGATATACTCAATTAAACCAAGTAATAGAAATGATAGAAAAAGCAGGTGTTCAAGCAATTTTTTCTTCAGATTTACACCGTACACATAATTCGTCTCTATATATTAATGAGAAGTTAAATTTACCAGTATACTATACTAAGACCTTACGCGGATTAAATATGGGAGTTTTAGAAGGAAAAACAATAGATGAATTAAAAGATATTAAAGAATCAATTGTAGGTTTAACTGATTACAACATACCAATGCCAAATGGAGAAAGTATTAATCAATTGATTGAAAGAATAGAAAGATTAATGGATTATATATATAATTCATATCAATATAATAACATTGCACTAATTACACATGGAGCTGTAGTTAGTAATATTAAAAGTGCTATTAAAAAAGATGATTATGAACATATAGATTATTGTTTTGTTGGATATGATGGTAAAACATTCGATGTTTTTGATGATGGTACATATACAGGAAATATTAGAGAAAAAGTTTTAGTTAGAAAAAATAGGGATTATATGAATAATAATTATGAATTTTGGAATGAGTATTTAAAAAATGTTATTGAAAGAATAAAACAAAAACTAGAATCAAAAGAAGAATTATATGTAGACTTACATATGCATTCATATTATTCTGCAGATTCTGATGTAACATTAAATCAAATAATTGAAAGATCAAAAGAAAAAAAACTAGATATTATATCAATCACAGACCATGATTCTGTAGGAATATATGATGATTTATTTGAGTATTTAAAAACTAATAACTTAGATGATTTAATAATAATTCCAGGAATAGAATTCACTATAGATAATAAAGAATATGGTAGTCAATTCCATATAGTTCAATCTATGATAAATCCAAAAGATAAAGATATAATTAAAGATATAAAGCATCAAGAAGAAGCAAATTGGAATAGAGCAAAAATACAATTAGATAGATTACATATAAATAAAGTAGCTCAATACTATTTTAAAAAATATAATTTTGATTGTAACTATGAAGGATATAAAGAATTCTTAAAAACATTTTATAAACCAATTCCAGAATATTTAACTATAATGAAATATATACAAAACGAATTTAATAAAAATGAAATATATAATTGGGAAATACTAGAAAGAATGCAAAAAGAAAATGAAAAAGATAAATGCCTTCCTAGAAAAAAATTAAGAGAAAAAGAATTTGAAAGATTAAAAACAAAATATGAGAATGATTCTGAATCTAAATATAATTCTAGAATGTTCCATTGTATGTTTGCAGTTAGAAAATCAGATGATGATTATTTTGAAGAATATGAACCAGTTGGAGATTTATCAGTAAATAATTATGGAGAACTTAAACTTGATGAACTAAATAAAACTAATATGACAATATTTGCTCATCCAACTGAAAATAAATTAAATTTATTAGAAGGATTCATAAAACTAAATAATAATATAAAAGGTATTGAAGATAATACTAGAAATGAATATAAAGATTATAATACTTTTATAGAATGTAAAAATAAATTAGGATTAATAAGAACAGTAGGTTCAGATATCCATGATTTAGATAGTAATTTATATGATGATATGAGTTTATATAAAATGAATAAAAAAGAAATATTAGACTATTTAGAATGTGCCAATAATTATATTGACAATTAGATAACATTTAATATAAATTATAGGAGGGGAATATGAAAATAGATTTACATGTTCACACAAAGTATTCTGATGGTAATTTAGATTTAGATGAAGTATTATCATTAGCAGCTAAGACAAATATTAAAGAAATATCAATCACAGATCATGATACTGTAATAAGATTAAAAGATTATACTGATTTAGGGAAAAAACATGGATTAGTATTAGTACCTGGAATTGAAATTCCAACTAGTATTGATGGAATGCATCTTTTAGGATATGGAATAACTAATTTTGAAAAAGTAGAAAATTCCCTTATGAAGTTAAAAGAGTATAATGAAAAACAAAATATCTATACAATTGAAGCACTTCAAGAAATGGGTGTAGATATTTCATATAGGGAGTTAAAGAAAAAATCTATTGATGGTATAATTAGTTATAGAGATATAATTAAATATTTAGCAGAACACAAATATGTAGAAAATGCTCGAGATGCCTATAAAAAGTATATAGGTGAAGGACAAAAAGCATATTTCCCATCAGTGGCACTTGATAAAAAAGAAGTAATAGAACTAATTAAAGATTCAGGTGGCATAGTATCACTAGCACATCCAGGAACATTACCTGAATGGATGAATCAAGAAGAATTAGTAAATGAATTAATAAAAGAAGGATTAGATGCAATTGAAATATATCCACCAAGATTAAAAGATTCTGAAATTAAACTATATAGTATGATGGCTAAAAAATATGATTTACTAACTACAATAGGAACTGATTTTCATGATTATAAAACTGATAAATTAGGAGTTGAAGTTAGTGAAGAGTTTTTAGATAAATTTAATGAAAAAGTATTAGTAAAAAAATAATTATGGAGGAAATTATGACAGAAAAATATAATAGTTTTAGAGCTAAATTAGTAAATGATTATAGCGAATATGAAAAATTAAGTGAGAAGTATAATATTCCAATTACTGAAATTATACAAATAGATCTAAACAGAACAGGAGTATACTTACCAAATAATGAAGTAAGAGTAGACTTTAGAGTTAGATTTAAAGGAATAATAGATGGAGACTATGAAACTTGGTATGCTGTTCCTGTTAGAAGTAAAGAAGATACTTGCTTCAGTGTAACAAAAGATACGATCTATTTTAAAGATAAAATAATTGGTAAATGTACAAGTGAAATAATGCTTGATACATGTGAAAGTTCATATCAAAGAGGTCCAAATCTATTAAACTTAAATAGTAGAAGTAGAAGTAATTGTGGAGGATGCAAAGCTTGCGTTCATAATTATAAAAACTTCTATGATAATACAGTTATAAAAGATCAAAAACAATTAATTACTGAAGAAGATATAGAAGAATTCTTTGATGCTAAGAAATTAGATGTTTCATCACTAGTTCAAATAGCAGTAGTTACAGGATTATTCCATGGAGAATTAAATGTTATTAATCATATGAAACTAATTGATAAAGTAGCAAAGAGAAGAAACTTCAAGGGAGAATTAATGTACTTTGGATGTGAAGTTAACTCAGATGAAGCATTAGACGAATTAGCTAAAATTAAAAACTTTAAACTAATCTATGCTATAGATAATTTCACTAAACGTGAAGATTTATTATCTAGAACAAAAGGATTAATCACATTAGAAAAAGCTAAAGATACATTATTAAGAGCAAAAAAGAGAGGTATTAAAACTACAATCTCATATATCTCAGGAATAGATGATTTAGATGATGCTGTAAAAGGTTTTGAATTTTTAAAAGATAGTTTTACAGACATGCCTATTATAAATGTTTATCAAATTCAAAATGAGAGTCAAGCTAAAATAATGGATGATGAAGCAGAAGATATTGAATATTATCTAAAAAGTAGACAAGCACTAGAAAAAGTATTTAGTGATTGTAAATATACTCCAAAAAGATGGTCAAACTATAGACCACTATGGTATAAATACTATCAAGGAGAGGAATTAAAAGATAATTCATTCGGACAATTAGAAAAATTATCTTAATATAAGTATTATGGTAGAATTAGTAAGACAAAATAAAAAAGTAAATGATAAATTGTATAATGGTGTTGTAAAAGAAATACGAAAGAAAATAGGTAAAGAATATCCTATAAATCATGTTGGTTCAACAGCACTACCAAATATGTATGGTAAAAATATTATTGATATTCTAATTGGTGTAGAAGATGTTAATGATTTAAATAAAATAACTCAAGAATTAATAGATATGGGTTATTGTCCTGGTAAAAATATTAGTAATAATGTTTGTAGATTCTTTGCTAATACATATGAAGAAACAAAATCTGGAGATATTCATATACATGTTGCTATTAAGGATACAGAAAGATATGAAGGATTTATTATTTTAAGAGATTACTTATTAGAAAATAAAAAAGAAAGACAAGATTATTGCACTATGAAGAAGAAGATATTAAATCTTGGACATGATGAACGTGAAGACTATAAAAAAATAAAAGCAGAATACGTTACAGAATTATTAAATAGAGCAATGGAATGGTCAAAATCAAAAAAATAAATTGAAAATAAATAACTATATGTTATAATAAATTTACATCTTATAATGAGTGGTGGAGGGACTAGCCCATAGAAGCCACACCAACCTATTAAATTAGGTGGTAAAGCTAGATCTATAAGATAACGTTAGACTTAAGGTTATCTTAAGTCTTTTTGTATCTAGCAAGATGTAGAAAGGAGGAAAACATGATAGAAAAAGTAAATCCATCACATCCAGATAAATTAGCTGACCGTATAGCTGGAGCTATAGTTGATTTAGCATATAAGAAAGATACTAATCCAAAGATAGCAGTAGAAATATTAATAGGTCATGGTAATTGTCATATTATTATTGAATCTAATGTAAGTTTTAATAATGATGAAATAAATCCAATAGTAGAAAGAATTGCTGGTAAATTAAAACTAGATCTACAAGTAGTACCACAAGATGTATATCTAGCATCTAATCAAGAATCTTCTATTAAATGTGGAGATAATGGAATATTCAAGGGAGTACCATTATCAAAAGAAGAAAAAGAATTATCTAAAATAGCTAGAGATATTTATAATAAATATCCATATGATGGTAAATATGTATTAGATAAAGATAAATTAGTTATTTGCCAAAGTAATGCCAAGAATAGTGATTTATTAAAAGATTATCCTAATGCTATTATTAATCCATTAGGTGAATGGACTGGTGGAAGTGATGTAGATACAGGTGCAGTTAATCGTAAACTAGGTAGTGATCAAGGACACTCTGTAACAGGTGGTGGCTTACATGGTAAAGATTTATCTAAAGCAGATGTATCTATAAACATATATGCATTCTTAAAAGCCCAAGAAACTAATGAAATAGTAGAAATTAGTTGTGCTATAGGTGATGAATTAATCGATGGTAAAAACTATTCTGAAATAGTTAATATAGCTAAAGATTATATAGAATCTATAGGTGGTTTCGAAAAATTAGCTGAATGGGGATTATATTAAAAAAAAAGACTAGCATTGCTAGTCCTTTTTATTTATTTGTTTTAATAAATCACTTTCTATTATTCTTTTAAATATATGCCAAGCTACAGTCTTTTCAGTTAATCCATCATAATTATTATCTATCATTTTAATTACTTCTTCTTTTGGAAAATACTTTATATCAGATACTTCTGATTCTTGCAGTTTTAAATCATCTATATTAACATCTTTAGTAATAATATAACACTCATCATAATGATTATTAATATAACCGTTTTTATTATAACGAGATGTAGTAGTTATAATATATTTTATATCATCATCACTTATCTCAATACCAAGTTCTTCCCTACATTCTCTTATTAGAGTTTGTCTTCCAAATTCTCCTGCATTAACATGACCACCTACAGTAACATCCCATCTATTTGGCCATAACTTTTTATTAGCGCTTCTTTTTTGTAATAAAACATTAAAATCTTTATCTACTATAAAAGCATATACACCTCTATGCCATAATCCTTTTTCATGACATTCATCCCTTGTAGCTACTTCTCCAGTAAACTCTCCTAATTCATTAAGAACATCAAATTTTTCTTCCATAATTATCTCCTGTATTACTAAAATTATTTTATCATAAAAGTCCTAGCAAGACCATTTTTCTTTACTTTTTAATGATTTTATGATATAATATATAACCAGTCAGAGGGGGACTGGTTATGAATAAGAAAGTTAGTTTAAATTTAAATATAATTGAAGTATCTTCATTTGTATTAAGTTTATTATTTATGGGAATATACTTAATGCCAAGTAATGTGGTATTAGTAAGACCATTATTATTCTTATTAGGTAGTGTATGTGGATTAACTTTTATAAGTATAGAATTATTCTTAATACTAATAATGAATAATAAATATAGAATTATCTATATTAGTTATATATTATTAAGCTTAATATTAGGTATATTAATTAATACTAAATTACCATATAGTGTATTCTTAGTAATAGCTATATCTAGTATATTAAAAGGATTATTTAAAGTATTATTAAGTGATAAAATATATTTAGGTAGTAGATATAAAAAATATAGTAAAATATTTATTACTGAGTATAAAGAATTAAAAACTAATATTAATAAATTATTTAATAGAAAGAAAGTATTAGTACCAGTAACTAATAAGAAAAAAGTTAGAAGTAAAGGTTATGCTCAAAAAGACTTAGTTTAAGTCTTTTTTTTTATATATATTTATGTTATCATAAGTATATAAATTAAAAAGGAGTGTTTTTATGAAGTGTAGCTATTGCGGAGCCGATAATAAGGAAGACGCAAAATTTTGTGCATCGTGTGGAGCAGAATTAAAAGAAAAAAAGAAAAAGACAGAAGAAGTAAAAGTAGAAAAAGCTGAAGTAAAAGAAGTTAAGAAAGAACCTACAAAAGTAGAACCAGTAAAAGATGGAAAAGCAACTGCATCATTAGTATTAGGTATCTGTAGTTTACTTATATGGTGTTTAACTTTCATACTATCTTTAATAGGTTTAATACTTGGTATTGCATCTAAAGAGAGAAGTGGAAAAAGAACAGCTGGTATAGTACTTAATGCAATCGGATTATTCTTATCAACAATCTCTATAATCGTAATGTTCGTATTCTATTCAGCATTTGTTGTAGCATTTCAAGAAGTTAGTAGAAGTGGTGACTTTGATAGATTCTTTGAAATTATAGAAGAAGAATATGAAAAGCAAGAAAACAATAATATCGGAAGTTCATCAACACCAGTAATAACAGATAGTTCTAAAATTGTTGGTGATGAAAAATATGGATATGTAAAAGTACCTACAACATGGGTTGTATTTACAGATGTTGATAATCCAAATGTATATCAATATACAGATATTGGAGAAAAAGGTTATATAGTAACTTTAAATACATATGAAGATGATGTTGCACCATATACAGCAGCACAAAATGTAAAAACAAAAATTGAATCTGAAGGAAATGAAGCAGTTATAAAAACTGCAATAATTGGAAAGTATATTGCATGGGTAGTTGATGCAAAATATACTGATGGAACTTATATAGATATATATCTATTTAAAGCAGATGATAAACTACATTTTGTATCAATTGAAGGACCAGATGATACAAATGAAAATTTCAATATACCAAAAACATTTAGTTTAACTAAATAAATAGAAAAGGAGTAAAAATTATGTATTGTGTTAAATGTGGTAATGAAGTAAAAGACGGAACTAAGTTCTGTACAAATTGTGGAGCTGAAATAGAAGAAGCAAAAAAAGAAGAAGTAAAAGAGGAATCATTAACTTATAGTCAAAATAAATCAATTGAGACTACAAGTAATCCAGTAGTTGTACCTGAAGCTGCTAAAAGCGAAGGATCAGATGGAAAAGCAACTGCATCATTAGTATTAGGTATTGTAAGTTTTGTAGTACCATGTGTTGGATTCATAACTTCAATAGTAGGTTTAATCTTAGGTATTTGCGCTAAGAAAAGTGGTAAGAAAACAGCAGGTATTATCCTTAACTCTATAGCTTTAGGATTAATAGTAATTGCATGGATAGTTCTATATAGTTTAGGATCATTCGCTAGTTTCCTTGAAGGATTTGAATCATCAACTTATCCAACAACAACACCAAGCGTTACAACACCAAGTACAACACCAAGCACTAAATCAGGAAGAACAACTTCAACTGGTACAGTAGTATTTGATGGATTCGAAATGACTTTAGGAAACAATTATCAAATAGTAACAGATGATAGAAATAGTTCTTCATACTATGGTCAATCAGTAATTAAATTACCAGTTACAATTAAAAATGTAAGTGCATCAAGTGATCACTTAAATATGTTCTATTATGATTATATAGCACCAGATGGATCAACAATTGATTCATTAAGAAATGATTTTGGTAGTTCAGTAGATGCAATTGATTATGTACATGTTGATAGTGGATCTAGTAAAACTCAATACTTCTATATCCTATACAAAGGTAAAGGAAAATATAAAATTGAATTTAGTAAATCATATCCAAAAGAAGAAAAAACAATTGAATTTACTATTAAATAAAAAAAGAGATAATTAATCTCTTTTTTTTATTCATCTCTAACTTTAGTAAAATCTATTTTAGGTCTTTCAGATTGACGTTTAACATTTCTTTTTATTGAATTAAGTAATTCTTTTCTATTTGCTAATACTTGATCTTCAACTCTTTCAACTTCATAAACAATTAATGCGCATACACAATCTATTGCAAGATGTCCATCTTTAATAAAACACTTGTATACATTATTACATACATTTAGTTTATTATTTATAGGTAGATTATAATATTCACTTATTTGACTACCATATCTCTCAGCTATTTTTTCATCAGTACAAGCTAAACCTAAAAATGACTCAACTACTTCAATTTTAATTTCATCTAAACTATTTTTATTTTTTTCCATAATATACCTCGTTCCTATATTATACACATATACTGAAAAAATTCAATAAAAATTATCTTGCATTTTATATCATAATGATTATAATAAATATCAGTAATTTCAAAGGAGATATATATGGACGAAATAAAAAAAGATGGACAATTTATAAAAGAGTTAACAGAAGCTAGTATAGATGCAAGAGGAAGAGCACTTAACAGAAGAAAAATAAATAAACCTTTTGTTAATTCATATAAAAAAATAATTATAGAAACAGTAGCAACTTATGATTATGATACAGAACAATTTAAAACTAATTGGTTATTAAATAAACACGAATTAGAGGATTTAATTGGAACACCATCAAAAGTTACAGCTCAAATAGGTGGAAAAGAAAACTATTGCACTATAGATATTGAATATAAAAGTAGAGAAGATGTACCTTCATTTATGAAGACAGAAATATATTCAGAACTTATTACTGTAATGTTAGAAGAAGATGATATCAGAAGATTATTAGTTCCATTTGGTAAAGGTATGAAATTAACAATTTCATTTCCTGCAGATGTAATAGTAAAACAACAAGAAAATTATAATGAAACAGTAAAACCAAAAGTAAAAACAAAAAGTAAACAAACTAAATAGTCTAATAGACTATTTTTTTTATGTTATAATACATATAGGTGATTATTATGAAATATATAGAATATATTACTGAAGGTAATTGTATAATTAGAAGTTTTAGTAAACTATATAATGAAACACCAGAAAACATATCTAAAGAATTATCTAATATACAACAAGAATTAAACTCAAATGATTCCAATGATATAGAAGTATTTGAAGAATATATGAAAAGAAGAAATACTAATAAAATAGATAATTATAAAGATATTAAAGTAAAAGACTTAGTATTAGATAATAAAGAATATATAGTATTCTGCTATGATAAAAAAGATTGGTATCACTTAATACCTATAATAGATAATACTATATATGATAAAACTAATAATTGTTTAGATTTATATACAATTAGTATATATAGAAAGGATTAATATGAAAAAAATAATTGTATTATTAATAATTCTATTTCTAGTAACAGGTTGTAGTAATAATAGAGTTATAAGTAACTTAGGATTAAATAAAGATAATTGTAGAGTATTAGAAGAAAAAGATACACATGGAGGTTTCTTAGGAGATGGAGATTACTTTGCAAGAATAAAATGTTCTAAAATAGAAGATAAATTAAATAAAAGATGGAAAGAATTACCTATATCTGATGAATTAAAAGAAGTAACTGAAATGGAACATTGTGATAGTAAAAGTTGTGAAGATATTTATAAAAGATATAATATACCTAATGTAAAAAATGGATATTACTATTTTAAAGATAGACATTCTGAATCAACTAATACATATGATGATACTGATATAAATAATAGAAGTTCATATAACTTCACATTCGCTATTTTAGATAAAGATACAAATATGATTTACTATTATGAATTAGATACATAAAAAACACTAACTGATTGTTAGTGTTTTTTAAAGTTTTAGTTATTTCAAAAATAATATATTATAATAGATTATTAATGTAAATGAGATGACAAATTATTTCAAAAAGACATTATAAAATAACTATCATGATATAATGTATATATAAGGAGAGATAATATGTTAAATTTTACTAAAGAAGAAATGAGAGCATATGTTGAAGGTAAACTTCCATATAGCACAATTATTGAAGCAAAAAAGAAAGGTAATACTATAGCTGAACCTGGGCTTGTAGGAGAAGAAGTAATAACATATACTATTGAAAACGGACAAGAAAAAATTGAAAGAACTCAAAAAGTCACACTAGATTCAGAAACTAATAGACCAGGTTGGATTCTAACAAAAACAGATTCAAACAATCAACCAGTTATTGATAGTTTTGGTCATCTAAATCAATATATAGTAGCAGATTCAGTATTCCAAAAAACATATGAACCATCAAATGATGGACCAAATTTATATTCAAAAAGCCAAGTAGAAAAATTTATACAAGCAGAAGAAGACTTACACTTTTTTACTAAATATGGTGAAATGGAAGTGGCTAAAGGTGGATATATTAAAGTAACTGATCTTGATAGAATATCTGGTATTTCAGCACAAGACTTTGCAGATACTTATGTAATTGCAGAACCACAAAAAACAGATGAAAATGGTTATGCTAAATAATAACTTATAAATAAAAAACTCTAACTATTATAGTTAGAGTTTTATTAATTATTACCTTTTAGATTTTTTATTCTTAGAATAGAATTCATCTAAAACAGGTGCCATATCTGAAATAAACTTTCTTTGTTCTTCAGGACTACCTGCCATAGCTTTATTATATGCTTCTTCAAAAATGGTTCTTTTTTGATCTTCTAATACTGCTTTTTGATACATTCTTCTACCAAATATTGGTATATTAAGCATCATATCATCTGGTATAAGCATTTGACTTTCATTATAATCATTAATAAACTTTTCAATATCTTCCATAGTATAATTACTATTCATATAATCATCTCCAATCACATTATATCATGAAAAAGTAGTAAAACAATTTATTGAATTAATTCTTTCTTTAATATATAATATAAACTTAATTGGAGGACTTTATTATGAAAAAAGTTTTATATCTAAATAATAAATATATTGAAGCTGAAGGTGGAGCATATCAATGGAGTGGAAATGTAATATTTGATGATACTGATGGTTGGATTGAAGGTATTGTTAGGTATCCTAAAACTAAACCTGAATATTTCATTGCCATTAACCACTTGGAGAAATATTATAATTACTTAGTCTTTGGTGCTTGTAATCCAGAAAGAGGACTTGAATTATTCTTATATGATTGGCAAGAAGGACAGTTTTATATATATCATGGTGTAGGAATTGGAAATGGGAAATATCTATCAACTAATAGTTCCTTTGATGTATGTGGTTTATTATCATTTGATGGAATCGAATGTAATATTGAAATGAAAGATATACATACAAAAAGTATTGAAGAAATAGAAAAAGAAACAAATTTTTATATATCAAATTTTGTTAGTACAAGTTTTGGTTTTGTTGAAGAGTCGCCTTCTCGTGACATTGCAATAAATTTTTATAGTTATGCTTCTGATATGAGAACACATTTATGCAGAGAAGTTAATTCTGGTGAACAAATTACTGATGAACTAATTGATTATATTTTAGTATTATGCAAACGTGAACTTGAAAAAGATTATACAAAAGAAACTATTGATGGAATTAATTCTACTGCTCAAAAAAGAAAAGTAAAAAGAATAGAAAACATGGCAAGTAAAGTTACTAGAAATGATGATGAATTACCATTTGAAATATAAAAGAATATTTCTAATATATAAAATTCTTATTCAGGAGGGTTCCTATGGAAGATTTAAATACACTACAAAAATACAGAGATAAACCAAGCAAAAACGGATATATGTATAAAGTAATTAAAGTACCTACATTACTGTGGTTAATAAAAAGAGGTAAAAAGTATTTTAAAGGTTATTGGGTTGAAGGTAAAGAAGAAGAAGAAAATGAAATAGAAAACACAATAATTGAAGGCATTACATTTGAAGATTGTGAATTCTATGGAATTAATGTAGGCAATACAGTTATTAAAAATTGTTCATTTATTGATTGTGAAACAGGATTCTTGTATTTTCATCATAATAGTGTAATAGATTGCTATTCAGATCAAGTGTTATTAGATTTCTTTACTAATATTCGATTTAATACATTTGATAATGTTAAAGGTAATACAATAAAGGGTGTTGGATTTAATACTTTCAACAAAAATAACGTTTTTAGAAATATGAATTTAGATGGATTTACAGGAATGCTATATCAAGAGGCATTTACTGAAGGTATGGCTTTAAAATGGCAAAACAATTTCTTTCATAATACTAGCATAAGTATAGATACTATTTCTAAATTATGTGATGATGCTAGATTTATATGGAATGGTTCAAATGACTGGGAACAGTCTGAAGAAAGAGAAATAATTGAGGATGTTGTCTCAGAATGGAATGGACCAGATAATTTTATAATAGATATGAGTAATATGAGTAAAAGTGGTAAAATAAATTTAGTTGCAAGTTTATTCACAAAACTATGCAAAGGTAATATGTTTATTGTTTATGAAGATTATGAAATATCGTCTAAATCAACTATAGATTTTCATACAATTAATAACCCATTACCAATAAAGATAATATCTAGTGATGGAAATATTGTTGATACAAGTAAAATGATGGATATAAATATAAAAACTTCTTTTGACCCTAATTTTAAAAGTAGGAATACATTAAGATATTTATTATATGATGGAAAAGACTTAGAATATTTATATACTGATGATTATGATATAACTAATCCAAAAAATCATTCTTGTAAAAAACTAATAAAAAACACTAACAATTAAGTTAGTGTTTTAATTTCTTATGGCACCTTGAGTTATTCGTTGAGAAACCAAATAAGTACCTTGTAATCGCTAGATATAATATACCATAAATATCTTATTTAGTAAATAGTTCAAAATATATATTAAAACTAATTTAAAGACTTTTTAAGACGCTTTGTTATTTAATATGACTAAATATACTAGTTCTATTAATTGTTGAAATAA
>JAFZPS010000064.1 GCA_017550205.1 Bacilli bacterium
ATTTTTTTATTACCTATAATATATAAATAATCAGTATATAAACTATCTTTTAGGTCTATAGTAGTTAGTAATACTGTTAGAGTATTCTTTTTTTGATATTTACGAAGAAATGTAAATATTTCTTCTTTTTCTTTATCATTAAAATAGATAAATACATTATCTAATAATAATACTTCTGGTTTATTGTCCATTGCTATAGCAAGTTGAGCTAATACTTTTTCTTTTGTAGTTAAAGTACTTATATCTTTATTTAGAATGGATTTTATTCTTAATCCCTTTACTAAATCTTTATTATTTAATTCTTTTTCTAATGTTTTTTCATTAAATACTATTTCTAAAGGTATAACAGCTTGGACTAAGCTAGTATAGTCTTTAATAGTATAGTCATTAATATTAATGTCATTTAAAAGAATAGTATTATCTGTGATGATCTCCCTATTTAAAATTCTCATTAATGTAGTTTTACCACACGAATTAGAACCTGAAATGGTTGTGATGGTATTTTTATCTACATTAATACTTAGATTTTCAAATAATTTGTCATCACTAAAACTATTTATTTCAATAATCTTAGTCATAACCGTTCCTCCCTGAAATTAAAAACCAACTATTAGCTGGCTTTTTTCTTTTGTACTCTATAAATAATCCTTAGTAAGAATTTATCACTTACGAATCTACTAAAGAATTTAGCTAATTTCATTTTTGTTCCTGGAATAATCATTAATTTGTTTTTAAACATATTATCTATAGCATATTTAGCTACATAAGTACTTCTTAATGGTTTAACCGAAAAATGTACTCCAGCCACTTTATTAAAGTTTGTATCTACTGGTCCTGGGCATAATACTGAAACATGAACCTTAGTTTTCTTTTTCTTTTCTTCATAATATAAAGATTCTGTTAGACTTCTTACATATGATTTAGTAGCATAATATGTGCTCATTAGAGGTCCTCCTGGGTTTAATCCAGCAGATGAAGCTACATTTAAGATATATGTATCAGTATCTTTCTTTTCCATATCTTTTACTATTGATTTAGTTAAGATATGTACTGCTTTTATATTTGTATTAATCATATCTATATCTTTATTCAAATCAGTATCTGGAAGATATCCGAAATCTCCAAATCCAGCATTATTAATTAATACATCTATATTTTGTTGTTTTGCAATTACACATAGTTCTTTTACTTTTTGTTCATTTGATAAGTCAGCTACAACTATTGTGACTTTAGTTGGGAGTAGTTCTTGAACTTTTTCTAGTCTATATCTATCTCTAGCTACTAGAATTAATTCATGTTTACTTATAGCTAAGTATCTAGCCATATCAAGACCAATACCACTAGTGGCACCTGTGATTAATATTTTCATAAAATCACCTACTTCCAATTAAATTATAACACAAAAAAACAAGTTATTAAACTTGTTTTTGTTTTACCTTGTTTGAGGTATTTTGTTTTATACCTTCTGATAATCCGTGAAGTTCTTTCATTTTAGCAAAATCTACTTTATTATTTTGAATATATTCTAGTACTCTTAAAGTATCTTCATGACTTAAATTTTCAATTGCTTTTAATGTGAAATAAGTACCAATAACATATTCGAAAAGTGCCTCATCATTTTCTATTGTACTTAGTGTTCTAAGTTTATTTAGGTATTTTATTCGGTTAAGAAGTCTTTTTCTAGATCTTGGTGAAGAAGTTTCAACTTCTTTTTTAAATTCTCTTTGCCAATTACTTTCAACATATCTTTTTACTGGTTCTATATTATATTCACCATCTTTTTCATGTGCATTAATATGTATAGTGAAAAGACTTGGATAGTGATGGTTAATATTTCTTTGATTTGTCTTCATTCTATTTATTTTGATAGGCATAATTTCTTCTTTTGTATATCCTACTTGTTCTAAGTATTCAAGAGTTTTATATTCAAAATATATAGATGGATATTCATTAAATAATGCATTATTTTCTCTTATTGATTTATCATTTTTAAAATAATGATGATGTGCTAATTCATGAACTAAATCCTTTACATCTTCTATGGTTCCATCCATGTATAAATCTATATCCCAATTTGTAAGTTCACCACTTATAATATCTACATAGTGATGACATTCACTAATTTCTCCTTTTTCTGCAGGATGTAGTTTTATACGACCTTCTTTATTTGCCTCTAGGTATTCTTCTACTAATCCGTTTGTAGGATCTATATATGCTAATGCTCCTACTACTAATTTTTCAAAGGTTTTTTGGTTTATTTTTGGTTTTTTACCTAAATTTTGATTTAGATTTATTTCTCCATTTGCTATTATTCTCATATACATTGCTATTTTCATTATATCTATCATATTATCTCTTATTAGAGGATAATAAGAACTTAGTTTAGCCTTATCTATTTTTATTTTAAGTAAATCTTCATAGCAGTGTTCTATTTTATATTTAACTAGATATTCCATATCATCATCATCAACATCATCTAATATATCATATTTAAAATAGAATTTTTCTAAGTAACTAAAATCTCCAGTCATAGTTAAATAATCATATGCCATGTCGTGATATATATATCGCATTTTACGTGGATTAGGATAGTTTAGTAGGTATTCTGTAATATTATAATAAATTTCTTCTAATGTTGGTGTGTCCCAATAGTATGAACATTGTGTATTTTTTGCATTATTTTTTACTAATATGTATTCTATTATATGCATTCTATTTACATGTTTATCATATGATATTTCTGGTAATTCTGCTTCTTTAATATTAATAGTATTTATACCCATTAATATACTTTTAAAATATTGTGGTTCTGCGTTTATAATATCCATATAGTATCTAGCTAATTTTGCTTGGTCTAATGAATCATATTCTAATGAAACAAAGCTGTTTGATATTTTATTCATACTAACTCCCCTTTTTTAATGTTCTATATTATATCATAAAAAAACAAGTTTTTCAACTTGTTTCTTATTTTGTTGGTTTATTAATTTTTACTTTATTTTTCTTTGCTGATGATTTTTCTTTAATTATACCTAGTAATTTAAGTATATTATGAATATTTTCATCATCCAATATACTACTTTCAATAATAGATAGAACCTCTTCACTTTCAAAATTATTTGCTGCATAAGTAGCTAAGAAAGTACAAAAGAAGTATTTTATTCCATCAGCAATACTAGTTGATTCACAATTCAAATTATGAATTGTATCTGAATCTTTTGTGAGATCATATATAACTTTTTGTATATAAGATTTTACTTGTTTTGGGAATAGATTATCAAAATAATTAGTATCGTCTATTCCTTTATTATTACCTAGTATTGGATATAAATAAACTGCATGTTTTAGATTACTATCTGTTCTAAAACTTTCTACTAAATCTACTATTTCTTTTTGAAATCCACAATTTATTAAAAACTCTACTGTTTTTATTTCAAAATATATTGAAGCAAACTCAGATAATAATTCTGATCCTCTTAAATATTCATTTGATACATATTCATGTAAGTGCCCATATTCATGCATAAAATCTATAATATCTTTTATATTATTATTTGGGAATAATATTATCCCATATTCACCATCAGGTAATGTATAAAACATATTCTTCATACCTCTACCAAATACAGGCATGATTTGATTATAAAAAATCATATTATTACCATCATGTATTCTATTTTCTTTTTTTTCTATTCTATACTCTTTTAGTAGGTATCCACTAGGATCTATATATTTTAATGCACCTACTATTAATCTTTCTTTGTCTTTGTTGGATAATTTATATGTATATTCATCTTTTGATGATTCATCTATTCCTAGAGAATCTATAGAACTATATATTTCTTGAACGCTACTATCTAAATATTTAAGCATTTGAGGTAATACTTTGATTATTTCATCATAATTTTCATATACTTGGTATGAGACACCATAATTCTTTTCTTCAAATGATATTTGTTCTTTTATTAAATCATTATAATGATTTAAAATAATACTTTTACATAATTCATATAAATCATTAATATCTAATTTTTCATCAAATAAGTATTTACTTAAATATTTAAAATCTTTTTCTTTATTACAATAGTAATATGCTAGTTGATAGTATATATTTGAAAATCTATCTTCAGGTATATTGGTTTCTTCTATTTTTGTTAGTAAAACCAATAATATGTCAGAAAGTATTTCATGAGTACGTGGCAAATATGAGAATTCTTTATTTACATTTATAATCTCTAATATATTATTAGTTACGAGATAATATAAGTACTTTGGAGGCTTTTCTAGTAGGTATTCTGGTATAGATATTAATTCATTACTATGAATAATAGTTTTACCATTTAATATGCCCTTATAAAGAACTTTATTACAATTAAAGACTTCAAGATATTTTTTAGCAGTTAATTCTTGGTCTTTTGTTTCATATTCAATTGTAACAAATTCATTTGCTATAGTACCCATACTTTTTCTCCTTAATTAGTCGTATATTATAACAGAAAAAAACAAGTTTTTCAACTTGTTTGTTATTCTTCTTTTGCTTTTTGATAATTTGAATCATATATACTATTACTACATTGCATAGTCATTACATCTTCTAAACTAACTTTATTATTTTGAATATGTTCTAATATTTGTAATACATCTTCGTTCTTCATATAGGTACTTGATATTGTAGCTAAGAATGTTCCCATTAAGTATTTGACATGGTTCAATGTATCACGTGCTGGTTTAAGAATTAAATATGAAAGACCGATTCTCATTTCTTTTTTAGTTTCTTCTTCTGTATCTTTCTTTTCTTCTTCAGATAAATGATTATACATTTCATCTACAAAGTAATTAATATAAGCAATTGTATCTTCTATTGCAGTATATTCATCTTTATTTTTTATTATACTAATGTATTTTAGACATGGCGCTGTTGCATGGAGACCATTTTCATTAGCTATACTTCTAAAAATTTTGGCATTAGTTATTTCGTCGTATGTATATCCTTGTTTACCTAAGTATTCTATAGTTTTAGTTTCATAATATATTGATGCATATTCAGATAGTATTGCATTATTAACATGAATTTCATCTTCTTCATCA
>JAFZPS010000065.1 GCA_017550205.1 Bacilli bacterium
AATAACACCATTCTTAAAGAAATAACTTCTAATCCATTTTCTATAAAAAGCATTATCACTTATCCATTCAGCTATAATATAACAAGCTCCTTCTACTGCCTTATCAGTAGATTCTACTTTATCATTTATAAACTTACTACAAAGACCATTAATATCTCCTGTAGTTGGAAAAGATAAAATCATTTTAGCTAAAGGCTCAAGTCCTAAAGCAATAGCCTCAGTAGCTTTACTTTTCTTCTTTTCTTTATAAGGTCTATAAATATCTTCCACTTCTACTAACTTACTACAAGCCATTACATTATTCTTAATTTCATCAGTAAGCATACCCTTTTCATCAATTAATCTAATTACATCTTCTTTTCTTTCTAATAATTTAACTTGATATTCATATACATCACTAATACTTCTAATTGTTTCTTCATCTAATGCTCCTGTTGCTTCTTTTCTATATCTCGCAATAAAAGGAATAGTATTTTCTTCTTTTAATAATTCTAATACTGTATTTACTTGTTTCTCTGTAATATTTAAATTACTAGCTATCTCTTTTATTATCTGTTCATTCATTTTTTACACCTCCATATTATCATATCAAAAACAATAATTTATTTCAAAAAAAAATACGTAATTTTACGTATTTTTAATAACCATATCTTAATATTTCAAATGTAGTATTACGAGATAATCCAAAGTCATATGATTCTTTCTCAGTCCAGAATAATAAATCAAACATATATCTTCGACCGATTCCAATATCACTACCTCTATCAAGTACTATAGCATTAAATGTACCTATCTTACTATCCTTAACTCTTACTATTGTTCCATAAGGATATTTCTTATCACCAGCAACTATTCTACATTCACCATATACTGGATCATTATATCTTAAATTATTACCACGAGCATCATATCTAGCACCTACTACTCCAGAACATCCCTTACAATCAAGACCATATCCTGACATAGTTCCAACTATTGTTTCTAATACATCAGTTATTAATTTAGGTTCTGCTATATTACTATTAACTGAAGAAGTAAAATTAGAAATAGTTTGATCCATACTAGTAGTATCAACTACATCATACTTAGAAGTTGCATTTATAAGACTAGTAGCTAAACCTTTTGTAGAAACTGAACTTGTTGCTTTTGCATTTTCACTACAAGGTACCATAAATACTAATCCTACTATTATTATTACTAAAATTGAATTTAATATTAAAAAAAATCTTTTCATAATAAAAACTCCTTGTATTAAATATTTTATCATTAAGACAAGAAGTTTTCAATAACTAGTTCGTTCTCTCACAAGTGTAATTAGAAGCTTTCATATTTTTCTCAATTCCATCTATATCTTGATCTAATTTATATGATGGTAATATACCACCAGCTTCTGTATATGCTGTAGTTAATTTTTCTACATCTACTGTTTCTAAATCAAAAACTTGTGTTTCAATAAGTCTATTTTCTGTATATTCACATCTTATAGAAATACCCTCTAATTCACTAGTTTCATTTTTTAAATTTTTACAATTCTCTGCTAATACATCTAAAGTACTTTCTGTAGTAACATCTCCTCTTGTATTTACAATATACTTAGTCTTTTTTAATTTACTATCTGTAAAACTAAAATCAAACTCATACTCTTTATCTAAATCAGTAGTATTTGTATTTAAAGTACATATTAATTTACCTGTAGTAATAATTTCTTCTTTTTGATAAGTCTCACCATTTCGATAATTTCTAATCATACTAGAAATATCTGGTAAAAATATAATAAATGCTATCAATAAAGCAAAGAAAACCAATAATATAAATACCTTAAACTTACTTGGTGGAGTATAATTCTTTATCTCAACTTTTTGTAAGTTTTCATTTACCATTGCTCCATTATCAACTGGTTGTTGTGGTGTAGCAAATGTTCCATTACCAGCTACTGATGTAGGTTCTACTACTGTAGTTGGTATTTGTTGATCAACTACTGGTACAGGTTGTACTGGTTGTTGTGGTACTACTGGTGCTGGTTGCACTGGTTGTTGTGGTACTACTGGTACAGGTTGTACTGGTTGTTGTGGTACCACTGGTGTAGTCACTACATTTTGACCATTATTTTGATTATTACTTTCATTATTCACACTATCAACTCCTATTTTCAAGACAATTATAACACATATAATTATCTTAGACTAGTTATTTTTTCTTGATAATTACTACTGTTTATAATATAACTTCCAGCTGTAAGTATATCAGCATTTTCAACTTTATCTAAAACAGTATCGCAAATACCCCCATCAACATTAATTAATATATTTAAGTCATATGAACGAATTAATTCTTTTATTTCATTTATTCTTTCTCCACTACCATCTATAAACTTTTGTCCACCTTCACCAGGGAAAACACTCATCACAAGTATCTGATCTAGATAAGGTAAATATGGTATAAGTTCATTTATTTTAGTATCTGGATTAATTGCTAATCCACATTTAATTGAAAAACTTTTAATAAGTTCTAAATTCTTAAGTATATCCTCACTACTTTCAATATGAAACATAATACACTCTGTATTAAGTTCAGCATATAAAGGTATATATTTAGATGGATTATCAACCATTAAATGAACTTCTAATCTCTTAGTTGTATATTTATATATATTTTTCATTTCACTAAATGGCATAGTTTTATTCTTAACAAATTTTCCATCCATTACATCAATATGTATATAATCAGCATCTGTTTCATTTAACTTAATTAGATCCATTGGAATATTTCTACTACTTAAAAAAGATGCACTAATTTTTCTCATTAATATCAGCTCCTATAAAATTCAAATAATTTAAATATCTACTCTCTAATATATTATTCGCTAAAACTTGCTGTTTCACAACACATTCTTTTTCATTTGTATGAGAACAATCTCTAAAAGGACAAGGATATTCACTAAATTCTATAAAAGAATTTTTAATATCTTCTTTAGTATAATTCTTAAATTCTAAAGAAGAGAATCCTGGTGTATCCATTACTTTACCATTACTAATCTCAAATAATTCTACTACTCTAGTAGTATGTTTACCTCTACCAAGAGCTAAAGATACTTCACCAGTCTCTAAATTCCAATCAGGATTCAATTTATTTAGTAATGTACTTTTACCAGCACCTGTTTGTCCTGTAAATACACTAGTTTTATCCCTTAATAATTCTTTTATTTTATCTAATTCAGTATTATATATTACTTTATAACCAATCTTTTTATAATAACTAAGTATTTCATCAATCTTATTTAATTCATATTGATTCATTAAATCTCTCTTAGTAATACAAATAATTGGTTCTACATGATTCATTTCCATAAGTGAAATAAATTTATCTAATAGATTTGTTGAAAAGTCAGGTAATCTTAAACTAGTAATTAGAAAAGCTTGATCTATATTACTAACTTTAGGTCTTTCAAATACATTCTTACGAGGTAATACTTCTTCAATCAAACTTTTTTCTTTACTGAAAAGAACATAATCCCCTACTACTGGAGTAATATGTTCTTTTCTAAATATACCACGACACTTACAAGGATAAATTTCATTTTCACAACTTATAAAATGTAAATCACTACTAATCTTTATAATTTGTCCTTTCATAAATCTCCTTTATTCTGTTTTAGGTTCTTCGTCGTTTTCCTCTTCTTTTTCTTCTTCTTTAGGTTGAGTAGCAACTGGTTTATGAGCTACTGTTACTGTTAATGTTGTTCCTTTTACTATCTTAGAACCTACAGTTCTATTCTGAGCAATAATTGCACCATCAGCATAAGCATTTGTATATTCAGCTTTTTGTTGTAGAATTAATCCATATTCAGTACAGAATGCTTCTACATCACTTAAACTCCAACCTTCAGCAGCCATATCTGGGAATTCATCAACTATATCAGGAACATATAAAATTAATTGATCTCCTTTTTTAACTCTAGTTCCTGCTTCTAATGATTGACCAATAACAGTATTTTCTTCTTTCTTCTTTTGTTCATCAGTAGGTTCTTTCTTTTCTATTGATACCTTAAGTTCATATTTTGTTTCTAATAACGTTTTTACTTCTATAGCATTTTTATCAGTATAATCTTCTAATGCAATAGTTTCTTCACCACTAGATTTATAAATAGTAACTTTACTTCCCTTTTTAACACTTCTTCCAGCAGCTGGTTCTGTTTTAACTACTCTATTTTTATCAACTGTATCAGAAGGAACTAATTCAACTTTACTCTTAACTACAAAACCTAACTTTTCTAATTTTTTCTCACATGAACTAACTTTTAAATTTTCACAGTTAGGTATAGTTACTGATGTTTTATTCTTATGTAAGAATGGTATTGCTCCAGACCATGCCAATAAGAACATAACTAATGTTATTAAAACTAATCCAAATATAACTGCAAGAATAATTATTAATCTATTACTCTTTTTATCTTCTAGAGCATCAAAATCATCTGTAATTTCAGTTTTTGTAGTATCTTCACCTATACTTGCAAGTTTTGCATCTTCTTCTTTATCTAATTCTTTATCAGATTTCTTAGTCTTTTTACTATCTCCATCATTTTCTGGATATTTATATTCATATGGAGCTTCATCCATTCTTTCATCATTTAAAGCTGTTAATAAATCTTCATGCATACTACGTGCACTATCATATCTATTTTTAGGATTCTTAGCTGTAGCTTTTTTAATAATATTCTCAATACTTTGAGGTATTGAAGAATTATTTTCTCTTAAACTAGGAAGAGGTTCTCTCATATGTTTTAAAGCTATTTCTACTGCATTATCTCCCTTAAATGGTAAACTACCAGAAAGTAATTCATAGAAAATAATACCCATTGAATAAATATCACTCTTTATAGTACAACCTTTACCACTAGCTTGTTCTGGTGGTAAGTAATGTACACTACCCATAACACTATTAGTTTGTGTAAGTTGTGTAGAATTAAGTGCCATTGCGATACCAAAATCAGTAATCTTAATTTGTCCATCATCTTTAATCATAATATTTTGAGGTTTTAAATCTCTATGTATTATATAAGAATCATGGGCATGTGCCATACCATCAGTTAATTGACTCATTATATCTATTGCTTCAGAAAGTGTAAGTGTTCCACGCTTCTTTAATAATTGTTTTAAAGTTTTACCTTCTACATATTCCATTATTATGTAATATGTTCCATCATCTTCACCAACATCATACATTTCAACTATATTTGGATGTGCTAAGCTTGATGCAGATAAAGCTTCTCTTTGAAATCTTCTTACAAATTTTTCATCATTTGCAAGATCACCACGTAAAATCTTAATAGCAACATTTCTATCTAGAATAGTATCATGTCCTAGATAAACATTTGCCATACCACCTTCGCCAATAGATTTAATTATCTCATAACGATCATTTATCTTTTGACCCTTCGTTATCACTTATCTTCACCTTCTTCACGAACTAAATAAGCAACCGAAATATTATCTGTTCCACCCCTATTATTTGCTTTTTGAATAAGTTTATTTACTTTTTCTTCACAAGTACCTTCACTTAAAAGAACTTTTTCTATAGACTCACGATCTAACATACCTGTTAAACCATCACTTGAAAGTAATATTTCTGTAGCATCCATATCACAATCAAATATATCAACATCTACTTCTAATGTAGCACCAAGTGCTTTCATTAATACATTCTTCTTTGGATGTACACTAGCTTCTTCCTTAGTAAGTTCACCTGCACTAACTAATAAATTAACTAATGTGTGGTCATAAGTAACTTTATGAAGTTTCTTATCTTTAATAACAAAACCACTTGAATCACCTACATTACCAAATAATAAATAATCTTTAGTTAATACTGAAAGTACTAAAGTAGTACCCATACCTTTACTTTCTGGATGAGTTTTTTCATGTTGAAATATTAATAGATTAATTTCATCAACAGAATCTCTTATCCAATTAACAGCATCTACTTTAGACATATTTCTAAATGATTCTTTAAAGTGTTTTCCTAAATAACTAATCGCAATAGATGAAGCAACTTCACCAGCAGAATGTCCTCCCATTCCATCAGCTATTGCCATTAGATAACTACCCTCATCATTTTTTACTATGATAACACTATCTTCATTATGATCTCTTACCATCCCAGGATCTGTTAAATAAAACGAACTCATAATTCCTCCTTCTTACTTCTAAGTTGTCCACAAGCAGCACTAATCTTAGTACCAAACTCACGTCTTATTGTTACACCTATATTATTCTTTTTAAGTATATCATAAAATCTCTCTATTTGAATAGTATTTGAACGAAGAAAACCTAAATTGTTAGTTTCATTATAAGGAATTAAATTAATATAACAATTAATCCCTCTAACTAAATTAGCTAACTCTTTAGCACATTCTTCACTATCATTAATATCTTTTAACATAATATATTCAAAAGTAACTCTTCTATTAGTCTTATCTAAGTATTTTTTAATAGCTGGAATTAATACTTCTAATGGATATGCTTTATTAATAGGCATTATCTTATCTCTTAAATTATTATTAGGAGCATGAAGACTAATCGCTAGATTAATTTGTAATGGAAAATCAGCAAATTCTAATATCTTAGAAACTAATCCACAAGTAGATACAGTTATATGTCTAGCTCCTATAGCTAATCCTTTAGGATCATTAATAATCTTAAAGAATTTAATTAAGTTATCATAATTATCAAAAGGTTCTCCTATACCCATAACTACAACATGACTAATTCTTTCACCAAGTAATTTTTCTATCATAAGTATCTGTAAAACCATTTCATATGTTTCAAGATTTCTAACCTTTTTACGTCTTCCTGATTCACAAAACTTACATCCCATGTTACAACCAACTTGACTAGATATACATATACTATTTCCATAATCATGTCTCATTAATACTGCTTCTATATGCTCATTATCATATAATTCAAATAAATACTTAGAAACATCTACATCATTTTGAACATCTACTATTTTTAATCTATCTATAGAATAATCTTCTTTTATCTTTTCAATTACTTCTTTTTTAATATCAGTAACTTCACTATAATCTTCTATTCTTTTCTCATATAACCAAGAAAATAATTGTTTAGCATGAAACTTCTTAGACCCAATACCAACAAAGTATTCTTCTATATCTTCTATAGTTAATCCATATATATTTTTCATATAATCACATCCAATATAATTATACAAAAAAAAGCTAATACTCTCAAGTATTAGCTAATACTACTAAATTCCTTATAACTAATTATAATACTAAGATTATTCTTACATAAATTATTATTTATACAATAACTATTTAAATCATAATTAATCTCACTTGGATATCCCCTATAATTCATAGAAACTTTTATCTTATTAGGTATTTCATCAATATCAGTATTTTTATTATCAATTAATTCATTTAATTCATTACTTGATATTAATAAATTATATACTTTTTCACCACTATCATATATTTTATAAGTATCTACATAAGCTGATTTAATTATATCTTCTAACATATTTTCTTTAAAAAACATATCAAATTTCATAGGATTTTCTATTTCCTTTATATCATCTTTAAGATAACTTTTACCATTCTTATAATAATAATCTATACCATTATAAGTATAATTAAAAACATCAATATCTTTATTACCAGAATAAATATATGTATTACCATCTAATAATATTTTATATTCAAATGAATAATTATACTTTTCTATATTCCCAAAATCTACAACAATTTGTTTTTCTTTAGGAGTATCATTACTACCAGAATTAATCATAATTAATAGAACAGTAAATAGTATAAAGTAAAATCCAAAAAACAAAATTGGTTTACCATATGGTTTCTTATTAAACTCTTTTATACCTTCAATATAATTTTTCATTTAAACACCTCACCAATAAGTTTATCTTTACCTACACCATTAATATAACTAGCAGCATCCATTAATTTCTTACCAAAAGGTTTAATCTTAGTAAGTATAATACTACCATCACTTGTCTTAACAACAATACCTTCTTTTGTACAATCTACTATTTCTCCACAAGTACCAGTATAATTACCATTACCAATTTTACTATCTAATATTTTCATTTCTTCAGAAAATAATAAAGCATTACTACTAGGTACAGGAGATAATCCTCTAATTAGATTAAATACTTCTCTACTAGTTTTATTAAAATCAATATGTTCTTCTTCTCTTTTTATATTATAAGCATATTCTACTAAAGACTCATCTTGCTTAATTCTATTATTAGTACCATCAATTATACTAGGCAAAGTCTTAAGTAATAAATCTCTACCAAGTATACTTAATTTATCATGTATGCTTTCTAAATTATCACTATCTAATATACCTATTTTTTCTTGTGAAATAATATCTCCTGTATCCATACCAATATCCATATACATAATAGTAATACCAGTCTCTTTATCACCATTTATAATAGACCAATGTATTGGAGCCCCTCCTCTATATTTAGGAAGAAGTGATGCATGTACATTAATACATCCTAATCTAGGATAATCTAATATCTCTTTAGGAATAATTTGCCCATAAGCACAAGTAATAATAATATCTGGTTCTAATTCAAGAACACTACTATATTCTTCTCTTATTTTAATAGGTTGTAATACAGGTATATTATATTTTAAAGCTAACTCTTTAATAGGAGTATTTCTTAATTCTAAGTGTCTACCTACTCTTTTATCAGGTTGACTAACTACACCTACCACATCATAATTATCAATTAAACCTTGAAGTACATTAACCGCAAAATCAGGTGTACCCATGAAAACAATTCTCATTAAATCATCCCCTCAAAACATTAATAATCATTAAAATAACCCCTAAACTAATAAAAATTGCTCCAAGTAATATAAATAATGAAACATTACCATATTTATTAATAAATTCATCATTTAATTCTTTTTCTTTTTTTCTAAGTTTTTCTTCTTCTTTTTTAATTATCTTTTTTTCTTCTTCTAAATCATAATAAGGATTTAATTCTAATATCTTAAAATCATCTTTAGAAATAAATTCATTATGTTCTAAATTATTATATTTAGGACTTAGCATTCTATCAATAATTTCATATATATCACTACTATCTTTTAGAAAATCTTCTTCTCTAGCATCCTTACTAAATACTATACTTCTTTTTACAAGTAATAAACTAATTTTATTCTTATTTCTATGTATCAAATTATATTGATTATCTACTATATCTAATATATATTTTTTATCTTTATCATTAAAAGAATTATTATTCATAAACCTTTTCAAGTGTCTACTCAATTCATCACTATCACATTTCAAACAATTATCTTTTCTAATTCTTTTTCCAAACAACTCTTCATTAAATAAAAACTTATAATAGAAAAGTGGAGAGTAATTTGAATAATAACATCCCATTACTAAATCATCAGTAAAATATACATTTTTAATTTTGAAATCTTTATTAATAACACTTGAACAATTATACTTTTCAAATATACTATTTATATTATTAAAATCATCATAATAATTCTCATAAACTTCAGGTATAAAACCATCTTTTTTTACATTATCTAAATATGCAGAATTAAATCCATGTATAAAATAACCATCTTTTATATATTTATTATAAACATGTTTTATTATTGTTTCTCTTGCTTCTTTTGTTTTAATATCTTTTATATTAAACTTAGTCATTAAAATACTACATATAAGTTTATTAATACCATACTTTATACTAGAAAAATTATCTAATTTACGATATAGTTTCTCTATTTGGTCTATATAATAATCAAATAAACTTTCATCATCAATTATTACTTTATACTTATATAATGCATCATAAAAAATATAAAGTGCAGCTTCATTATCAATAGAAATAAAATGATCTGTAGAAAAATCACATTTCTTTTTAAAATATCTTTCATTATTTCTAATTTCTTTTATCATCTTTAAAGAAATTGTTTTTGATAGATAATTATCCAACACTTTACCACCTCCTATGAAAAAATCAATTAACGTGTAACATATTTAATTATAAAATATGCTGAACCTATAAATATAATAGTTCCAATTAATAATAAAACCAATTTTACTGCAGGATTATTTCTATCCCAGTACATATCTTTTTTAGTTGATGATTCCTTCATTAAATTTTCATAATCTTCCCTATTCTTTTTATTAACTTCCAATTCGTTTTCTTCATTATTCATAAAACAAACCTCTATTCTAATATAAGAATATCATATTTTAAATCATTTGACTAGGATTAAAATCTATATCTACTTTTACCTTATTATTAACTAGATAATGTTCTAATACTTTAGAAAGAATAGGATATAAATTATCTTCTTTCTTATATTTTAAAATTATATTGTATCTATAAACATTATTCATTTTAAATAAACTAGAAGTACTTGGACCTAATATTATAGTAGAATGAAGATTTCTTTCTAAACTATTCTTAATCTTTAAAGCCTCACCAAGTATATAATTAGAATCCTTTCCAGTAACTCTTATATTACAAATATAATAGTATGGTGGATATTTAAGACTTCTTCTTATCATCATTTCTTGTTTATAAAAAGATATATAATCATGATTCTTACATAAACTAATAGCATAATGTTCTGGATTAAAAGTTTGAATAATAACAGTACCTTCTTTAGTACTTCTTCCACTTCTACCAGCAACTTGACTAAGTAATGAAAAAGTATTTTCACTACTTCTAAAATCAGGAATATTTAAAGATGTATCAGCATTAATTACTCCTACTAAAGTTACATTAGAAAAATCTAGTCCTTTAGCTACCATTTGTGTACCAAGAAGTATATCATATTTACCTTCTCTAAAATCATCAATCATCTTCTCATGCATACCCTTTTTACTAGTAGTATCATAATCCATTCTAAGTACTTTACTATTAGGAAATAATTTATTTAGCTCTTCTTCTATTTTTTGAGTACCTACTCCTAAATTATTCAAAGATTTTTCTTTACAAGAAGGACATGTATCATATACTTTCTCTCCATGTCCACAGTAATGACATCTTAAAGTATTACTACTCTTATGATAAGTTAAAGTAATATCACAATTAGGACATTTAAATGTATATCCACAATTCTTACAAGTTACAAAACTAGAGTATCCTCTTCTATTTAATAATAGGATTACTTGTTCATTCTTTTCTAATCTATTACGAATAGAATCTATTAACTCATTAGAAAAATGTCCTCTAACTTTCTTAATTTCCTTATTCATATCTATTATATTGACTAAAGGTAACTCTTTACCATTAATTCTATGGGGTAAACTAAGTAATTTATAAACACCTTTTTCTCCTCTAGCCATAGATTCTAAAGAAGGTGTAGCACTACCTAATAAAACACTACATTTATGATATTTACTTCTTAAAATAGCTATATCTCTAGCATGATATCTTGGATTAGGATCACTTTGTTTATAAGAATCACTATGTTCCTCATCTATAATAATTATTCCTATATTATTTAAAGGAGCAAATATAGCACTTCTTGCCCCAATTACAATACTAGCTTCACCTCTAGCAATTCTACGATATTCATCATACTTTTCCCCATCACTTAACCCAGAATGAATAGCCGCTATTTTTTTACCAAAACGTTTTTCAAATCTATTTATCATTTGCGGAGTTAAACTAATTTCAGGAACTAACACAATACTAGTCTTACCAATACTTAAATAATAATCAATTATTTCCATATACACTTCAGTCTTACCACTACCAGTAACACCATATAATAAATAAGTATTAGTATCACTAATAACACTATCCACTACAGATTTTTGTTCAAAAGTTAATTCTTTCTTTTCCACTACTACATCATCATAATTAACTCTATAATGTTCTATTTTTTCTTCTACTAAAATATTCTTCTTTAAAAGAGTATTTAAACTACTTAAAGAAATATCAACTAAATCTTTCCTAATGATAGGACCATTCTTAACTAATTCAACTATTTCTTTCTGTTTATCAGTTAACTTAATATTAGAATAATCACCATTTAATTTATAATAAGTATCATATTTAATATTACCAGTACTACCAGCTTTTAATGCTTTAGGTAACATTACTTGATAACAACTAATTAAAGTAGATAAAGTATTATCTCTCATTACTTTACCTAATTCCAATAATTCTTTATTTAAAACAATATCTTTATCTACTACAGATATAATATCTTTTAATTCCTTAGAAGTACTAGAAGTATCTTTTATCTCTAATACAAAACCTTCTAAAGTCATTCTACCAAAAGGAACTAATACTCTGACACCCACTTTAATAGAATCTTCTAATTCTTTAGGTACAGTATATTCAAATATCTTATCTACAGCTTTTGCACTTATCTCAACTAATACACCTACTATCAAAGTATCACCTCCATATACATTTATTATATCAAAAAAAGAAAGCAAATGCTTTCTTATTTAAATAACCTTAATATATCATTAAATGTTATTACTACCATTAAAATTAATAATAGTATTAAGA
>JAFZPS010000066.1 GCA_017550205.1 Bacilli bacterium
AACTGAAACTACAGGTCTTATTACGTACATGAGAACAGATTCAACTAGATTGAGTGCTGACTTTACTAGACCTGCAATGAAATACATTGAAGAAACATATGGAAAAGACTATGTTGGTCATGTTAAACAAGCTAAAGAAAAAGATAATGTTCAAGATGCCCATGAAGCAATTCGTCCAACTAGTGTCTTAAGAGAACCAACTAAAATTAAACAATATCTTTCTAGCGATGAATTTAAATTATATAGTTTAATCTATAAAAGAGCAATTGCTAGTTTAATGGCAGATGCTATATTAGATCAAACTACTGTTATTTTAGATAATAATGGATATACATTTAAAACTACAGGAAGTATTATTATCTTCGATGGTTACTTAAAAGTATATGGTGATTATGAGTCTAAAGATGATAAAGTAATCCCAGACTTTAAAGTTGGTGAAGAAAAAGTAACTTCTGATGTTGAAAAGAAAAGACATGAGACACAACCTAAACCAAGATACACTGAAGCAACTTTAATTAAAGAATTAGAAGAAAAAGGTATTGGTAGACCTTCTACTTATGCAACAATAATTGATACTATTAAGAGTCATGATTATGTTGTATTAAAAGAAAAGAAATTCTATCCAACAGATATGGGTTGTGAAACAAATGATAAACTTCAAGAATTCTTTAGTGATTTAATAAATACAGATTACACAAGTAATATGGAAGAAAATCTTGATAAAGTAGCTGAAGAAAAAGCTGATAAAGTTAAGATTTTAAAAGACTTCTGGGAGTTATTTGAACCTAGAGTACAGAAAGCATTTAAAGAAATGGAAAAGAAAGGTCCTGAAGAAACAGGGGAAACTTGTCCTGAATGTGGTTCCCCATTAGTACTTAGAAAAAGTAAATATGGAGAATTCACTGCATGTAGTAATTATCCAACATGTAAATACATAAAAAGTGATAAAGAACCTGAAGAAGTAATTGAAGTATGTGATTGTCCAAATTGTTCTGGTAAAATCATAGTACGTAAATCTCGTAAAGGTAAAGTATTCTATGGATGTAATAATTATCCTAAATGTAAAACAGCATATTGGGATAAACCTATAGATAAGAAATGTCCAAAATGTGGAAACATGTTAACTGAAAAAAATAATCAAGTTAAATGTTCAAATTGTGATTATGAAGAATAAAAGGAGTTACTCCTTTTTTTCTTTTTTATGTTATAATTTTTATGATAGGAAGTTTTATTATGGATATAGAAAATATTAAAGAATTAACTGATTACTTAGATTATTTAAAATATCAAAAGAATTATTCAGACTATACAATTAATAATTATAAACATGACATAATAGAATATTTAGAATATCTAAGTAGTGAAAGTCTAGATTTTAAAAGTATAGAGTATAGTGATATTAGATTTTATCTTATGTATTTAAAAGATACTAAGAAAGATGATAATACTTCTATTAATAGAAAACTAAGTTCTCTAAGAGGTTTTTATAAATACTTAGCTAATGAAAAAATAGTTAAGTCTAATGTATTTTCTTTAGTAAATGGACCTAAAAAAAGTAAGAAATTACCAAGGTATTTTGAATATAATGAATTAGAAGAATTATTTAATGTACCAGATACTAGAACACCTCTAGGACAAAGAGATTCATTAATACTTGAAATGTTATATGCAACTGGAGTTCGTGTAGGAGAACTTGTTAATATTAAAGTTAGTGATATAGACTTAGGTAGACGTAATATTATTATTCTAGGAAAAGGTAATAAAGAGAGATTCGTAACTTATGGAGAATACTGTGAAGATATATTAAAAACTTATTTAAATACTGGAAGAGTAAGTTTAAATATAAAACAATCAGATTATTTATTTTTAAATAATAATGGAGGACAATTAACTGATAGAGGAGTTAGATTTATTCTTGATAGATTAATACAAAAAACAACTTTAAATAAGAATATATCTCCTCATATGATTAGACATTCTTTCGCAACACATTTATTAAATGAAGGTTGTGACTTACTAACAGTACAAAAACTATTAGGACATGAAAGTATAAAAGCAACACAAATTTATACACATGTAACTACTGATAGATTAAAAGAAGTATATTATAATAGTTTTCCTAGAGCTAAAAAAGATGATTAAATGAAAGAGAAACTCTTTCATTTTCTTTTTATATTAGATATAATAATTATGTATTCATATAAGGATGTGGTCTTTATGGATTTAGAATTTTCATCTTTGAAAGATTTGTATTTAAGAGTAGAACCTGCACTAAATGCAAAAAAGACTGAACTAGATAGAATTGGATTATCTTATATAGAAAAAAAAGATATCTGGGAATATTTAGTAGAAGCTAAATGGAAGCAAGGAAAAGATTTAATGCTTTCAGATATAGTAGATGATATTTTAAATACTGATTGTAATCTTATAGATAAGTATTACAAAGATTCCTTAAATGATAATAATAATAATAATTGAAAGGTGATTTTATGGCAAAAAGTAATGTAAAAAAAGTAAAAAGTAGGGTTATAGTTAAATCGATTATACTAATAGCATTAGTTACTATAATTGGATTTCTATTTGTACCTTTATTTAAAGGATTAAAATTTGGTTTAGACTTACAAGGAGGATTTGAAATTCTTTATAAAGCAGAAACTATTGATGGTTCTAAAATGACTAATGAAAAGTTAACTGCTACTTATAAAACATTAAGTAAAAGAATTGATAGTTTAGGAGTAAGTGAACCTGAAATTATCGTAGAAGGAAATGATAGAATTCGTGTTAAACTAGCTGGAGTTAAAAATCCAGAAGAAGCACGTACACAATTATCTACAGTAGCAACTTTATCATTTAGAGATACTGATAATAAATTATTAATGACAAGTGATGTATTAGAAGCAGGACATGCTAAAATAGGACAAGATGCTAGTGGTAATCCTGCAGTATCACTATCTGTAAAAGATAAAGATAAGTTCTATCAAGTTACTAAAGAAATAAGTGAACGTGGAGAAGGAAATAATTTAATTGTTATTTGGTTAGACTTCAATGATTTAACAGATAGTTATTCTAAAGAAGGGAATCTATGTGGAACTAATGCTTCTAACTGTTTAAGTGCAGCTACAGTTTCTCAAGGATTTGCTAGTGATGTAATTATTCAAGGTAATTTTACATTAGAAGAAGTTTCTAATTTGGTAGATTTAATTAATAGTGGATCACTTCCATCTAAATTAGTTGAGGTATCTTCAACTACAGTAGGAGCATCATTTGGAGAAGGAACACTTGCAACTACATTAACTGCCGGTATTATTGCAATCATTGCTATCATGTTAATTTTAATCATAATTTATCACTTCAGTGGATTTATCTCTAGTGTAAGTATGATGATTTATACATTCTTAGTATTTGGAGTATTCTGGATAGTAGGAGGAGTATTAACACTTCCTGGAATTGCTGCATTAGTACTTGGTATTGGTATGGCAGTAGATTCTAATGTAATTACATTCTCAAGAATAAAAGAAGAATTATTAAAAGGTAAAAGTTTACCTACAGCATTTAAAGAAGGATCTAAATCAAGCTTTAGTGCAATTATAGATTCAAATATTACTACTATTATAGTAGCAATTATAATGTTTATGTTTGGTGAATCCAGTATCAAGGGATTTGCTACTATGTTAATTATTACTGTATTAGTAACTATGTTTACTATGGTATTCTTAACTAGATTCTTATTAAAGATATTTGTTAATAGTGAATATTTTAATGATAAAACAAATTTATTTATAAATGTTAAATCTAAAGATATCCCTAATGTAAGTAAAAATGAAAAAGTAAAAGAAAATAAATATACTAAGATTAATTTCTTAAAACATAAAAAGATTTCTATTGGTATTTCACTAATTATTATTTTAGTAGGTGGAGTATTAATAGGAGTTAAAGGATTAAACTTAGGTATTGATTATAAAGCAGGGACTTCTATTACTGTAGTAAGTGATAACAAAATGACTATTAAAGGTATTAAAGAAGATTTAAAAGAATTAGAAATATCTACAAAGAACATTACTAAGAGTGATGATGAAGTATATATTAGATTAGATAAAACATTAGATGGAGAAAAAGTAAAAGAAGTAAATTCATACTTTGAAGAAAAATATGATGCTAAAGTTAATATTGGTGTAGTAACTAATATGGTTCAAAAAGAATTAGTTAAGAATGCTATACTTTCAGTATTAATAGCATTATTAGGAATTATTATATATGTATCACTTAGATTTAAATTTAGTTATGCAGTAGGTGGTGTTGTTGCACTTCTACATGACGTAGCTATTATGTTTAGTGTATTTGCAATCTTCCGTTTTGAAGTAAGTTCAATGTTTATTGCAGCAGTACTTGCAATAATCGGATATTCTATTAATGATACAATTGTATCTTTCGATAGGATAAGAGAAAACTTATCAAAAGAAGAATGGAAAAAAATAACAAAAGAAAAATTTGAAAGTATTTGTAATCGTAGTATTGGAGAAACATTTACAAGAACAATCTATACTACAGTTACAACATTATTACCAGTAGTAATATTAATATTATTAGGATCAAGTGGTATATTTACATTTAATATGGCTATGCTATTTGGACTTATTGCTGGTACATATTCATCTATCTTTATTGCAACAGTTGTATTTATGGCAATAGAGAAAAGAAATTTAGGAAAAGAAGAAAAGAAGAAAAAAGTATATACAGATGATTTTGAGGAAAAGAAAATAAAAGGTATTAACTGTTAGTTAAGACTAATAGAGGGGAGATGAGTTCTTTGTCTATAGGAAAAAATGAAGAATTAACAATTGAAGAAATAGTTTCTAAAGCTCGTTCATATATTGAAGATGAAGAACAGATTCAAGTGATTGAGAAAGCGTATGACTTTGCTAAGAGAAAACATGAAGGACAATTTCGTAAGAGTGGGGAACCTTATATTACCCATCCTATGAATGTAGCTTTAATACTTATTTCAGTATATGCAGACTTCGAAACAATTTCAGCAGGACTTATGCATGATGTATTAGAAGATTGTGATTGTACTCCTGAAGAAATGGAAAATGAATTTGGTCCTGTGATTACTAAATTAGTAAAAGGAGTAACAAAGTTATCTAAAATTAATTTCTCAACAGAAAATGAATATTTAATAGATTATTATAAAAAAATAATTGTTGGAATGAGTGAAGATGTAAGAGTTATAATTATTAAACTTGCTGATCGTCTTCATAATATGAGAACTTTATGGGCAATACCTGAAGATAGACAAAAAGTAAAAGCACATGAAGCATTAGAAATACTTGCTCCTATTGCTCACCATTTAGGTATCCATAAAATTAAAAGTGAATTAGAAGATTTATCTCTTAGATATTTAAAACCTGATGTATTTTATGATATAGCAGAAAAATTAAATAAGACTAAGTTAGAAAGAGATAAAGCGGTATTTGATATGGAAAAAGAAGTAAGTGATTTACTTGATGAATATCATATACCACATGAAATGAAAGGTAGAGCTAAAAGTATTTATAGTATTTATAATAAACTTGATAAAGGTAAGAAGTTTAGTGATATCTATGACTTAATGGGTTTAAGAATACTAGTAAATACAGAACAAGAATGTTACTTAGCTTTAGGTTTAATCCATTCTAAGTTTAGACCTCTTCCTAGAAGATTTAAAGATTATATAGCTATGCCAAAACCTAATATGTATCAATCATTACATACAACAGTATTTGGTATAGATGGTTATTTATTTGAAATACAAATAAGAACATATGAAATGGATGAAGTAGCTGAAAATGGTATTGCTTCACACTGGGCTTATAAAGAAAATGGTGGAAGTAAAACTAATGCTAATCTTCAAACTACTACAGAACAAAAACTTCAATTCTTTAAATCAATTATTGATTTAAGAAATGATAAGATGAGTAGTGAAGAATTTGTTAATAGTGTAAAAGATGAAGTATTAAATAATAATATATATTGTTTTACTCCTAAAGGAGATGTCATAGAATTACCTAAAGGAGCTACTCCATTAGACTTTGCATATAAGATTCATACTAAAGTAGGAGAAACTACTGTAGGAGCTATTGTTAATAATAATATAGTTCCACTAAACTATGAATTAAAAGATAATGATATTGTAAAAATCAATACTAATAAAACGTCTACTCCTTCTAAAGAGTGGATCAATATGGTAAAAAGTACTGCTACTAGAAACAAAATAAGAGCATTCTTTACTAAAAATGATAGAGAAATATATGTAGAACGTGGTAAGTACATATTAGAAAAAGAATTAAGAAAAAGAAAACTTGTATTTAATGAATTCTTAACAGATGAAAATATTAAAAAGATTTGTGAAACTATTAAAGTAGATAATCTAGAAGAAGTATATTTATCTATAGGTAATGGTAAACAACCAGTAAATGCTGTTATTAATATTATTGATAGAATAGAAGAAGTACCAGCACCTAAAGTAGTTAAGATAGCTTCTAAATCTTTAGATACAGATATTATAGTAAGTGGTATCGATAAGGTAAAAGTCAATCTAGCTGCTTGCTGTTGCCCTGTATATGGTGATGAAATAATAGGTTATATTACTAAAGGCAATGGTATCACAATACATAGAATTAATTGCCATAACTTGGAAATGTTAGAAGATAGAACACTAGATGTTAAATGGAATAATGATACTAGTAAGAGATATCTTTCATATCTACTTATTTATACAAATGATAGTAAGAATCATATGTTAGATTTAGTACAAAGTATTTCAATGGTAAATGTAAGTGTTGATGGTATAAAGATAATGAATCAATCAGATAAAACTACATATGAAGTATCATGCTTTGTAACAGGATTAGAACAGTTAGAAAAACTTATCTTAAATCTTAATAAAAATAAATTTATTGAAAGAGTTGAGAGGGAAATAAGATGAGAGTATTAGTTCAAAAAAGTTTAGATTCTAGTGTATCAATAGATGACAAAATAGTAGGTAAAATAGATAGTGGTTTAGTCCTATTAGTAGGATTTACTGAAGGGGATAATATAGATAAAATAAATTACTTAATAAATAAAGTATTAAACTTAAGAGTATTTGAAGATGAAAATGGAGTAATGAATAAATCTATTTTAGAAGTAGGTGGAAGTATATTATCTATTTCACAATTTACATTATATGCTGATACATCAAAAGGGAATAGACCAAGTTATATGAAAGCTTTAAGAGGAGAAGAATCTACTAAGTTATATGATTTGTTTAATGAAGAATTAAGTAAACATATACATGTAGAAAAAGGTATCTTTGGAGCTGATATGTTAGTTAATATAAAAAATGATGGTCCTTGTACTATCTTATTGGAGAGATGATTATGTTTAAGAATAAATTGAATTATAAAATAATAAACTTAGCTGCATTAATGTTATTACTATATATTGGTATAACTAATATTAGTATATGGTGGGGTATATTTATGAAATGTGTTAGTCTATTAGCACCATTCATTGTAGCTTTTGCTTTTGCATATGCATTAACACCACTAGTTAGATTCTTAGATAAGAAATTACCTAGATGGGCAGCATTACTAATAGTAATCCTAGGAACAGTATTAATACTATTTGGTATAATTGCTATTACATTACCATTATTGTATGATCAATTAAAATTATTAATTAAAATGTTAATAGAAGTATTTAATAATTTTAATGATAAATTTAATATAAATATAGGTAATTTTGAAATACAAATAACAGACTACTTAAATGAAATCTTAAAAAGTATAGGTAATATCACAAGTTCTACTACTATGGATATCTTAAATAAGTCATTTGATTTTATAGGTAAATTCATTGTAGGATTTGTAGGATTTATATATTTCTTAATGGATATGAATAAAATAAGAGCTAGAGTAAAAGAATTATTATTATCTATTAATAAAAGAAGTTTTAAATATATTAAATGTATGGATAAAGAAATTACTAATTACTTAAAAGGTTTAGGTATATTTATGGTAATTCAATTATTTGAATATAGTTTATTATTCCTTGTGATAGGACATCCAAACTGGTTAATCTTAGGAGTACTTGCTTGTATAACTACAGTAATTCCATACTTTGGAGGTTTAATAACTAATATTATAGCTATTGTTTTAGCTAGTGTAGTATCTCTACCATTAGTAATTGCTACTACAATAATATGTTTAATATTCCCACAATTAGATGGATATGTAATAAGTCCTAAAGTATATGGTAAAACAAATAATGTTAATCCATTAATAACTATTATGGCTGTATCTATTGGTGGAACTATAGCAGGTGTTCCTGGTATTATTATAGCTTTACCAATATACTTATTAATAAGAGAAACATATCATTTCTTTAAGAAAGATTTAAAAGAAGGAATAGATAAAGTAAAAGAAAGCATTTAATACTTTCTTTTATTAATATTTTTGTTATAATATAATCTGTCTTTAGGAGGAAAAATATGATAATTGCAGATAGCCCAAAAAAACTATATGAAAAACTAGAATTAACTAAAAGGCAATTAAAAAATGCTAAAACAAGAGAAGAAATACTAGCTTTATCTAACTATATATATGATTTAGACGAATCTCTTGCTGCAATTGATCCAACACATACTCCTACTGATAAATTATCATTCTTAAATGATAAAAATAATGAAGTACTTGATAAAAAATTTAATGTACATATGGATAAATTAATGAGAAATTTTTTAGAAAATAAAGAATTCCATAATTACTTTTTTGAAAGAATATACAAAAAGACAGATCATGAGAAAAAAAGAATAAAAGAAAATGATGATATAGAAATAACTACATTATCTGAAGATGATTATTATAATATATTCTTTGAATTTATGAGTTTAATAGGATTAGAAAAATATTTTGATAAATTTGTAAAGACTAACCGTATATATAATACAATTAATAGTATAGAAGAGAATACATTAGGTTCTACAGTATTTAATCCAATTACTAAAGATTCTGATATATTAGTAGATAGTCTTGATTATGATGTCTTTTCAATGTTTACATTAGCTCATGAATTTGGACATGTATATGATTTAAATCGCTTTAATGGAGATATAAATAACTGGAATACTTATTTTTATCAGTCATTTAATGGAGAAGTAGTATCTAAAACATTCGAAAGATTATTTGTAGATTTCTTAATAAAGAATAATATTCAAGGACCTGAATCAAGAGCTTTATTATGTGATATGTTAGATGCAAATTATGAATTTGCTAAAGCATCATATATAATTACATTAATCCCAGATAAGTATTTATTGGATGATTCTTATTTACATCTTACACCTACCAAAGTATATAAACTAGTAGGTAACCATTTTAGTAAAAACGATAGAGTTAGAAAATTTATTAATAAATGTAATAGCCTTGATGTAAAAGATACTTTTCAATATTCATATGGAGATGTAATCTCAATGATACTAAAAGATAGAATAAAAAAAGATAATTATAATTTAGATGCTCTAGTAGAATTTTTTGAATATAGAAGTAAACCATTTGACTTAGATACATTAAAAAAACTAAAAGTAACACCAGATAGATATGTAAAGTTATACAAAAAAGATATTGAGTTATTAAAAAAATAAGTTTATAATATAAATAACTTCTTGGGAAAGAGTAGTTTTAAAAAGTATTAAAGAGAGAGTATGGTTGGTGTAAATACTTATATTATTAAAATGAAGACATCCCTATAAAAAGAAATCGGGTAACTACGTTATAAGTATAATGAGTAAAAATAAGGTGGCACCACGAAGAGATTCGTCCTTTGTATGTGCTATCTTTTTATTTTTTTAGGAGGTATTAATATGATACAAAGACAAAAAGGATGTAATGATATTTTAGGAAGAGAGGCTAAAGTTTGGAAGTATGTAGATAGTGTAATTGATGCTTTAATGGAAAAGTACAATTATAATTTCATTCGTACACCAATTATTGAAGCTAGTGAATTATTCCATAGAGGTATAGGAGAAACAACTGATATCGTTACTAAAGAAAGTTATGATTTTGAAGATAAAGGTGGAAGAAAGATTACTTTAAGACCAGAAGGTACTGCAGGAGTAGTTCGTGCTTTTATTGAAAATAAATTATATGGAGATCCTAACCAACCAATTAAAGTTTATTATAATGGAACAATGTATCGTTATGAAAGACCACAAAGTGGTAGAGATAGAGAATTAACTCAATTTGGTATGGAAATACTAGGAAGTGACGATCCACTAACAGATGCAGAAATAATTTCTGCTGCAGTTAATCTATATAAGATGTTAGGTTTAAAAGAAATTAAAGTTAATTTAAATACTTTAGGTGACAATGAATCAAGAATGAAGTATAGAGAAGAATTAATTAAATACTTTAAACCACATATAAAAGATTTCTGTGAAGATTGTAGGGAGAGATTAGAAAAAAATCCTCTAAGAATCTTAGATTGTAAAGTAGATAAAGATAATGAAATCTTAAAGAATGCTCCTAAGACTTTAGATTACTTAAATGAAGAGAGTAGAGATAGATTTGAAAAGGTTCAAGAATACTTAGATATTATGCAAATTAAGTATGAAGTTAATCCTAATATCGTAAGAGGATTAGATTATTATAATCACACAGTATTTGAAATAGAAGCTAAAGTAGCTGGATTTGGTTCTAATAATGTAATTGGTGCAGGTGGTAGATATAATGGACTTGTTAATCAATTAGATGGACCAGAAACACCATGTGTAGGATTTGCTTCAGGTATTGGTAGAATAGTAATGGCACTAGAACTTGAAAAAGTAAAATTACCAATCGTAGAAGATATTGATTTATTCATTATGTATGTTAATGATGAAGAGAAAAACTATGCTGCATACTTAACTCAGGAATTAAGACTAGCAGGATTCATTGTAGAAACAGAATACACAGGTCGTGGATTAAAAGGACAATTCAAACAAGCAGATAGATTAAATGCTAAATTTACTTGTGTATTGAACTCTGAAGATTTAAATAATAATGAAGTTAAGATTAAGAATAATAAAACAAAAGAAGAAGAAATTATCTCATTAGATGTATTAATCTATTACTTAGATGAAATGATTAATGCAGGTAATGAAGAAGATGAATGTGACTGTGATTGTGATGACGACTGTGAATGTGGATGCCAAGAAGGTAAAGAATGTACTTGCGGTGGAGACTGTCACTGTCATGAAGGGAAGTAATAAAATGAGTATAAGTGTTAATGAATTAAATAAACATGTTGGAGAAGAAATAGTATTCCAAGGATTTATTGATGCTATTAGAGATAAGAAATGGGTAATGTTCGTAATACTAAGAGATGCTACTGGAAAGGTGCAAATGACTATTGAAAAGAGTGAAGAAGCTAATGCATCTTTACTAGATATTATGACTAATACTAAAGTAGAATCAACAATCAAAGTAACTGGTAAAGTTGTAGAAAACGAAGCCGTTAAATTAGGTGGAATAGAAATTATTCCTACTAATATTGAAATAACTTCAAATGCAGAAGATTTACCATTCGATTTTAATAATCTAGATGGTGTTAATATTGATACTAGAATGGATTATAAATGGATTGATATGAGAAATCCTAGAAATACATTAGTAAGACAAGTAGAATCTTGTTTAACTGAAGGTATGAGAGAATTCTTATATAAAAATAACTTTACTGAAATACATTCACCTAAACTAATAGGAGCAGCTAGTGAATCAGGAAGTGATGTCTTCGAGGTTAAATATTTTGATAGAAAAGCATATCTTGCACAAAGCCCACAATTCTATAAACAAATGGCTTTAGCAGGAGGATTAGATAAAGTATTTGAAGTAGGACCAGTATTCCGTGCAGAAAACTCTAATACAAATAGACATGCTACAGAATTCACTGGATTCGACTTAGAATTTGCTTATATTAATTCTTATGAAGACGTAATGAGTTTAGAAGAAGATTTACTTATTGCTGGACTTACTAAAGTAAAAGAAAGATACGAAGATAAAATTAAAGAAGTATTTGGTACTGAAGTAATAATCCCAACTAAACCATTCCCAAGAATTAAATTAAAAGATTTATATCAAGAACTACACGATAGATATAACTTTGATATACCAACTGAAGATGTAGGAGATATGAATGCTGAAGCAGAAAAACTAACATTCAAGTTAGCTCAAGAAAAATATAATTCAGAATTTATGTTTGTAGTAGATTATGCAGCTACAAAGAGACCATTCTATCATATGAGAGATGAAAATGGTAAATTACAAGGTTATGACTTAATCTGGAGAGGTACTGAAATAACTAGTGGTGCACAACGTGAACATAGATATGTTGAACTATGTAAGAACGCTAAAGAAAAAGGATTAGGAAAAGACGTAGAATTCTACCTACAATTCTTCAAATATGGTTGTCCACCTCATGGAGGATTTGGTATTGGTCTAGATAGATTAGTAATGTTATTATTAGGATTATCTGGTATTAAAGAAACTCAATTCTTATTCAGAGGACCTAATAGATTAAATCCGTAAATATATGTAAATAGAGTATAGGTTAAACCTATACTTTTTTATTTTTATGATATACTATACATAGAATAGTAGGTGATTCTATGGCAAAATCAGGTTTTGATATAACTAAAGAAATAAAAAACCATGAAAAAAGATATACAGCTATATTAGTTATATTATTTATATTTGGAATTATGTTTGCTGGTTATTGTATATTATCTATTGATAATAAAGAATTAGCTACTACAAAGAAAACAGTTAATTATAGATATTCATCTTTATCAAGTTCTTACCAATTAATAACTTTAACTGATAAGAATAAATTATCTGATAAAGAAGGCTTAAAATCTAATAAAGTATCTATTCATATAGAAAATACTACTGATGAGAAATATGAATATAAAGTATTATTAAAGAAAGATAAAATTACTACTAAAACATGTGGTTGTGAAAAGAATATAGAAGATTATAAATATGTAAAGTATTCTCTTAATGGAAAAGATATTTTAAAACTAGATAAAGAAATGGTTATATATAAAGGATCTTTAAAGAAAGATGAATCTAAAGACATATTAGTAAATATATGGATAGATGAAACTCTAAGTATTAAAGATTATCACTATCATGGATATTTCAGTATAGAAAAAATAAATCAAGATTAAATCTTGATTTTTTATTTTAGGTATTTTTCTAATATTTTATTTGTTAAATACATATTATCTAAATAAGAGAAATGACTAGAATTCTTATAAATAATTAGAGAAGAATTATTAATTACTTTATTTAGATATATACCATCTCTTAAAGGAGTATCTAAATCTTTTTCTCCCCATATAATTAATGTTTCAGTATTAATAGTTTTATAATACTTTTTTAAATTAACTTTAATAATATTTTTAAAAGTATTTCTCATAGTACTAGGTATATTTAAATAATCAGTAGAAGAGAATATGTTTAATAGTTTATTTCTAATATTTACTTGTATACATCTAGGTAATATATAAGTAATTAGTTTTAGTAATTTATATACTTTATTCTTTATAAATACTTTTATATTTAATCTTTTAATGCCTGCAACATCTATTAATATTAATTTATTTATTTTAATTCTATTACTTAGTATAGAAATAATTCTTCCTCCAAAAGAATGAGCTATTATTATAGGATTATTTATTTTATTATGTTTTATGAAATTATATATTAATTCACTATAATCATATATAGTTAATTCTTTATTAGGTATAGGACTATTACCAAAACCAGGATAATCTATTATATATATTTTATACTTGTCTTTTAATAAATTAATTATATTAGTAAAAGTACTTCTAGTATTACCCCAACCAGGTAATATTAATATAGATTTATTACTATTACCATAAATTTCATAGTAGATAGAAATATCCTTATATTTAAACATATTATTCACCTATAGTAGTTTATGAAAATACTAAAATAGTGTGAAATACTTGTTTTTATATTGATTAGTATAGTATAATAAAATTGTCAGAGAGATACGAACAGGCACATACAAAACCGACTAAAATAACGATACGGGAATCCGGAATCATCGATCCGTGTTGAATGCCTACCTCGTTGTAGGAATCCTAAAGGTCGAGTATGGATACCCACCTGGTCTTGAGATTAGGTTTTTATCGTTCGCCCAAGACGGTCTCACTGACTTTTTTTGTTGCATTTTTATGACACATATGATATCATAATTCATGCACACAAAGATGGTAAGAGGTGATTATTAATGTTAATATTACCAATTGTTAATAAAAATAGAGTTTTAAATGTTGAACTTAGACTTAGAAATGCTAGAAAAATCAAAACTAATGTAATTAGCGAGGAATCAAGAGAAAGCGATATTATCGTAAATAGAGAAAGATTTTCTAACTCAATATTTAAAGATAGTAGAGAAGAAAATGCACCAACTGAATTCATTAGAGCAAAATCTATTCTATATCCAAGAAATTTCTTAGTAACAACAAAAACAAAGAATGATTCTAAACAATATGATGTATATGAAGTAGCACAACCTCCTAGAAAAGTAAATGAAAGTTTAGATAAGTTATATGGAAAAGCAATAACAGATTTAAGAAAAGAAATTCCTGGAGTAAAAAATAGAGGAAGATATGTATCTTTTGAAAAATTAGGTATGGATAAATACTTAACAGAAGATAAGATAAATAAATTACAAGAAGTAATTAGAGAAGAAAGAGACCAATCTAAATGGCCTGAAATATTTGAAAGAGAAGGTATTGCAGATATAGGTAATACATTAGACTTTATTAATAATTTTGAATGTACTGTAGTGAGTGATACTACTATACCTGAAACAAGTATGCAAGATGTATTAAAATCATTAAGTATAATCAATACAAAAGATCATAGACAATTAAATAAGTATTATATAATGGCACAAAAAAATGCTAAAATATACAAACAAATATCAAGAATCAATAAGATTATGTATGATGAACCACTTACTTTAATTCAATCAGAAAGACAAAAACAAGAACAAAAACAATTAGTTAAGAAACCAAACGAAGTATACAAGAAAGAAGAAAAACCAACAGATACAGAAAAACTAATTAGTTTATTAAGTGGTAAATATGATGAAAGAGAATCAGCATAAATTTTCTAGATTAGAAAAAGTAATAGGTTCTGATAATGTGAATGGTTTATCTAAGAAAAGTGTTTTAGTATTAGGAGTAGGTGGAGTAGGAGGCTATGTAGTTGAAGCCTTAGCTCGTAGTAATATAGGAACACTAATATTAGTAGATTATGATAAAGTAGAAGAATCTAATATAAATAGACAAATAATAGCTCTAAATTCTACTATAGGTAAATCAAAAGTAGATGTATTAGAGGAAAGAATTAAAGATATAAATAGTGGTTGTAAAGTAATAAAAATAGATAAGTTTATAGATGATAATAATTATTTAGAATTATTTGATAATAATATTGATTACTTTGTAGATGCATGTGATACAGTATTAGTTAAAAAATTAGTAATAAAAGAATGTTTAAAAAGAAACATTCCATTTATTAGTTCAATGGGTACTGGTAATAAACTAGATCCATCTAAATTAGTTATAACAGACATTCGTAAGACAGTTAATGATCCATTAGCTAGAATCTTAAG
>JAFZPS010000067.1 GCA_017550205.1 Bacilli bacterium
GAATAAATAGGTGATGAATATGAAATTCTTCAAAGACTTAATTAATATAGATTTAAAAAAAGACATGGGTATATATAACTTAACCGATGAATTTTTTTGTTTGTATTTAAATAGTATTTCTTTGAAGGAAAATAAGAATATATTAGTAGTAGTTAATAGTGTATATGAGGCTAATAAACTATATAGTATTCTAAGTAATTATAATAATAATGTTAGTTTATTTCCTATGGATGATTTTCTTACAAGTGAAGCATTAGCTGTATCACCAGATTTAAAATTAAATAGATTAGAGACTATTAATAAAGTAATTAATTCTAATAATAATATAGTTATTACTAACTTAATGGGTTATTTGAGATTTCTTCCTAAGAAAGAGAATTATATTAATAGTATTATTAATTTAAATGTAGGAGATGTGATTGATCCTAAGGAGTTAGCTAGAAAAGTTAATAATTTAGGTTATACAAGAGATACATTAGTTACTAAGACTGGTGAGTTTGCATCTCGTGGTTTTGTATTAGATATATATCCAATAGATGAAGATAATCCAATAAGAATAGAGTTCTTTGATGATGAGATTGAATCTATTCGTAAGTTTAATCCTGAGGATCAAAAATCTATTGGTGATATTAAGAGTATTACTATTAAACCATTTACTGAATTTATTACTGATAAGGAAGTAGAAGATTTAGATAAACAAAAGTATTTACCTCAATATGAAGAAGTAGTTAATATTAGTAGTTATTTAGATGGTATTACTTTCTTTAAAGATTATGACCAATTAAAGATTAGTTATAAAGGTATTTTAGAAGAAATATTTGAATATAAAGAAGAGAAAGATACTGAGTTTAATGGAAACTATATGTTTTCTTTAGGTGATATCAAAGAAGAATTTTGTATATACTATTCATCTTTAAATAACTTAGATTCTAGTAATAAAGTATCTGATAGTATTAATTTTAATGTTAAGACTATTAATAATTTTAATGAAGATAAAGATAATATTAATAAGTTTATTAATGATAATATTCATAAAAATAAGACTATTATTATATGTTTAAAGAAATATCAAATTAGAAGTATATTAAAGAATCTTAATATGAAGATAGTTGAGACTGATTTTGATAATATACATACTGGTAAGGTTAATATTATTGAGAGTGATTTAGATGGGGGATTTATTTATAAAGATACTATTTTATTAACAGCTAAAGAATTATTTAAAGTAAATGAGAAGAAGAATAGATATCAAAATAAGTTTAAATATGCTACTACTATTGGTGATATTAATAAGTTAAATGTAGGAGATTATGTAGTTCATAATATACATGGTATTGGTGTATATAATGGAATTAAGACTTTAACTTTGAATGATATTACTAAGGATTATTTAGAGGTTTTATACCAAGGTACTGATAAAATATATATTCCGGTAGAAAAGATAGATCATTTATTTAAATATTCTGGTAGAGAAGGAGTGGCTCCTAAGATTAATAAGCTTGGAGGTACTGAATGGGAAAAGACTAAGGCTAGAGTACGTGGTAAAGTAAAAGATATGGCATATGATTTAATTAAGTTATATGCGGAAAGAGAAAGTAGAAAGGGATTTGCATTCTCTAAAGACTGTGAGATGAGTATTGATTTTGAGAAGGATTTTCCATATGAATTAACTAATGATCAAAAGTTAGCTATAAGTCAAATTAAAACTGATATGGAAAGTACTACTCCAATGGATAGATTATTATGTGGAGATGTAGGTTTTGGTAAAACTGAAGTTGCTTTTGTGGCAGCATTTAAGGCTATACTAGATTCTAAACAGGTATTATTCTTATGTCCTACAACAATTCTTTCTAACCAACATTATGAAAATGCTTTAAAAAGATTTAATAATTTCCCTGTGAGTATTGGATTATTAAATAGATTTACTTCTCCTAAAGAAGAAAGAAGAATACTTGAAGGATTAAAAGATGGAACTATAGATATGGTTATTGGTACTCATAGATTATTAAGTGATGATGTTAAGGCTAAAGATTTAGGATTACTTGTAATAGATGAGGAACAAAGATTTGGAGTAGCTCATAAAGAAAAGATTAAACAATATAAAAGTAATGTAGATGTTCTTACTTTAACGGCTACACCAATACCTAGAACATTACAAATGTCTTTAACTGGAATTAGAAGTCTTTCTTTAATAGAGACACCTCCAGTTAATAGATATCCTGTTCAAACTTATGTAGTTGAAGAGAATAAACAAATATTAAAAGATGCTATTTATAAAGAATTATCTCGTGATGGACAAGTATATATTTTATATAATAGAGTTCAAAGTATTGATGAATTTGCTTTAAGAATTAAAGATATTGCACCTGATGCTAGAATTTGTATAGCTCATGGTCAAATGACTAAGAATCAATTAGAGGGTACTATTTATGACTTCATTAAGCATGAATATGATATATTGATTTGTACTACTATAATTGAAACTGGTATAGATATACCTAATGTTAATACATTAATTATTATGGATAGTGATAGATTTGGACTTAGTCAGTTATATCAAATTAGAGGTAGAGTTGGTAGAAGTGATAAATTTGCTTATGCATACCTTATGTATCAACCATTTAAGAGTTTGACTGAATCCGCAGTTAAGAGACTTAATGTTATTAAAGAGTTTACTGAATTAGGTAGTGGATTTGCTATAGCAACTCGTGATTTATCTATACGTGGTGCAGGAGATATTCTAGGTAGTGAACAAGCGGGATTTATTGATACTGTTGGTGTTGACTTATATTTAAAGATGCTTAATGATGAAGTCAAACTATTAAATAATGAAGAAGTAGTAGAAGAAAAAGAAGATACTAAACCATTAATTAATGTTACTACTCATATTGATGATAATTACGTAAGTGAAGATGATCTTAAGATTGAAATTCATAGAAAGATTAATTCTATTACTGATCTAGAATCATTTAATAAAATTAAATCTGAATTAGAGGATAGATTTGGTAAACTAGATGAAGATTTAATTATTTATATGTATGAAGAATGGTTTGAAAAACTAGCTAATAAATTAAAAATTAAGAATGTTCATCAAAATAAGAATTCTATTGAATTAGTATTTCCACAGGAAGTTGTTGAAAAACTTAATACAGAAGATTTATTCATGGATGCATTCTATGTATCTAATATGTTTAGATTTATTAGTAAAGGTACTAATTTAATAATAGTTTTAGATATTATTAAGTTAGATAAACATCCTATTTACTATTTAGTGTCATTATTAAGTAAAGTTAGTGAAAAATACTCTAAAAACATTGACTAGAAATTATATAATTGTTAAAGTTAATATGCTAGGAGATTAAATGATGGAAGAGTTAACAATAGAAGAATTAAAAAAACAACATTTTGACAGCTATAAAGCGACTCTATTAAGTATAATAGAGAATAATACTAATATATTAGTAAATGAAGATATAAAGAGTTTAATTAAGAAACCTCCATTAGATTCGATGGATGTGTTAAAGAATAAGTTCTTGGATTTATCTAAAAAGAATAAAATAATACTAAATACAGAAGAATTATCTAAGTTATTAGATAATTATAGAGAAGAGTTAACTAAATCGATTGAATTAATAAAAAAAGAAAGAATTAGTATTCTAAGTAAGAAAGTTAATTCATTTAAATATAAAGAAAATGATGTATTAGAGTTTTATAAGAAAGATTTTATTTCTTTAGATAAAGTATTAAAGAAAATACTTAAAGACAGTATGATTGATTCATATAAGAGGGTATTTAAAGATATTATTAAGATATTTGATAAAGATATAGATGATTCTATTAAGAATAAAATAATAGAAGATATTGATAAGTTTATTAATAAGAATTATCAAAAACAAATAATGGAGAGTTTTGATATTAAAGTATTAGTTAAAGATACTATATTAATTAATTCTATTAATGAGCAAAATGAAAGATATATATTTAAGTTAAATAATTCTAGATTGTTAGCACTTGAATAATAAAAAGTAATGTGCTACAATATAGCAAATGTTTTGATGAAGAAAAGTTTTATTCATAAGTTTATAAAAGAGAGCTTTGTTGGTGGAAATAAGCATAAATGGAATAAAATAGTATGGCTTCTGAACAGTTATATCGATATGTAGATATGAACGTAGATAGGCGTTAACTATTTAAGTGTATAATCTAAGTATTATAAAATAAGGTGGTACCGCGAATAATTCGTCCTTATGTTTATAATACTTTTTTTATTGAAAGGTGAGGATATTATGAAAGATGATAGTTATTACATGAATTATGCTGTTAAAATATCACCTGCTGCTAATTGTATTAAGGGTAAAGTTGGTGCAGTTATAGTAAGAGATGGTGAAATATTATCAGAGGGTGTTAATAGTGTGCCTAATGGTGTAACACCATGTACTGAAGAAACATGTATAAGAAAAAAACTGGATTTACATGCTGGGCAAAATCAAGAATTGTGTTTTGTAGTTCATGCAGAACAAAATGCTTTAATTAATGCTTTAAATAAAGGTGTTAATGTTCAAGACAGTACTATATATGTTACTAAGAAACCTTGTATAATATGTGGAAAAATGCTTATTAACGCAGGAATAAAAAGAATTGTATATTTGCAAGACTATGCTGATAAATATTCTGAAGGAATATTAAAAGAAGCAGGTATTGAATTAGAAAAATATGAAGGAGAAATTAATAATTAGGAGGGATAAAAATGGAAAAAGAAAGATATTATATTAGTACAGCAATTGCTTATACTTCAGGTAAACCTCATATTGGTAATACTTATGAGATTGTTTTAGCTGATGCAATTGCTAGATTTAAAAGATTACAAGGATATGATGTATATTTCCAAACAGGTACTGATGAACATGGAGAAAAAATTCAATTAAAAGCTGAAGATGCAGGAATTACTCCTCAAGAATTTGTTGATGAAAAAGCGGGAGAAATTAAACGTATTTGGGATATCATGAACACAAGTTATGATAGATTTGTACGTACTACTGATAAACATCATGAAGAAGTAGTTCAACATATATTTAAATACATGTATGATAAGGGAGATATTTATTTAGGTAAATATGAAGGATGGTATTGTACTCCTGATGAATCATTCTGGACAGATAGTCAAGTCGTTAAAACAGAAGATGGTAAAATAGTATGTCCTGATTGTGGTAGAGAAGTACAAAAGAAGAGTGAAGAAGCTTATTTCTTCAAACTTAGTAAATATCAAAAACAATTAGAGGAATATATTGAATCTCATCCTGAATTTATTCAACCAGTAGCTCGTAAGAATGAGATGGTTAATAACTTTATCAAACCTGGATTACAAGATTTATGTGTATCAAGAACTTCATTTAGTTGGGGAATTCCAGTAGATTTTGATCCTAAACATGTAGTTTATGTATGGTTAGATGCTTTAACTAACTATATTACTAATATTGGATATGATGTAGATGGTGGAACAGATGAGTTTAAATATAAATGGCCATGTGACTTACATTTAATTGGTAAAGATATTATTAGATTCCATACTATTTATTGGCCATGTTTCTTATTTAGTTTAGGTGTAGATTTACCAAAACAAGTATTTGGACATCCATGGTTAATTATGAGTGATGGTAAGATGAGTAAATCTCTAGGTAATGTTGTATATGCTGATGACTTAGTAAATGAATTTGGTGTAGATGCTGTAAGATATTATTTCTTACATGAGATACCATTTGCTGCAGATGGTGTATTTACTAGAGAATTATTAATTGAAAGAATTAATGGTGATCTTGCTAATGTATTAGGTAACCTAGTACAAAGAACTATATCTATGGGTAATAAATATTTTGATGGTAAAGTTAATAATAAAGGTGTAAATGATTCTTTAGATAAAGAATTTATTGATAATATTAATGGATTAGAGAAGAAAGTAACTATTAAGATGGATAATCTACAAATAAGTGATGCTATTACTGAAATATTTAATTTACTTCGTGCAAGTAATAAATATATTGATGAAACTACTCCATGGATATTGGCTAAAGATGAGAATTCTAAAGATAGATTAGAAACAGTTATTTATAACTTATTAGAATCTATAAGAGTATGTTCAGTATTCTTAAATCCATTCTTAACTGAAACTAGTGATAAGATATTTGAACAAATTAATAGTTCTTGTAAAGACTTTGGATATAATGAAAATAATAGTTATTCATTAAATACTCCTAGTCCATTATTTATGAGAATAGATGTTAAAAAAGAAGATTAATTCTTCTTTTTTTGTTATAATTATGGTGGTGATTATATGTATATAGATACTCATTGTCATTTATCTAAAGAAGATTATGATGATATAGATTTAGTAATTAAAGAAAATAGAGAAAATGATATAGATAAAATAATAATATCTGGATATAGTAGAGATACTATTAAAGAGACATTAGGATTAATATCTAAGTATAGTGATGTATATGCTACTATTGGATATCATCCTAGTGAAGCGGATATTACTACAGATGAGGATTTATCTTTGTTAGAAGAGCAAATTCAAAATAAAAAGGTAGTAGGAATAGGTGAAATTGGTTTAGATTATCATTATGGTAGTGATAATAAATCTAAACAAATTGAGTTATTTAGAAAACAAATGGAAATAGCTGAAAAATATAAATTACCTGTAGTAATACATAGTAGAGATGCTACAGAAGATACTATTAATGTTTTAAAAGAATATAATGTAGTTGGTGATATGCATTGTTTTAGTGGTAGCCTTGAGGTTGCACGCATATATATTAAAATGGGATATAAATTAGGTATAGGTGGAGTAGTTACTTTTAAGAATAGTAATTTATATAAAGTTGTTGAGTCTGTTGGTTTAGAAAATATTATTTTAGAGACAGATTCTCCTTATTTAACTCCTGAACCATTTAGAGGAAAAATAAATTCATCTAAATATATTCCATATATAGCAGAAAAACTATCAAAAATACTAGATATTAGCGTTGAAAATGTAGCAAAAATTACATCAGAAAACGCTTGTGCTCTGTTTGACTTAGAGTGATTTTTGTGATATCTTATATATGATTAGGGTTGGTGATATTGATGGAAAAGCGTGATAAGAATTTTTTTAAGTCCATTTCAATTGTTTTGCTTTCTTTAGTTGCATTTCTTTTAATTATTGCCATTTTTATAAAAGTAGATAATTATAAAACTCGTTCATATAAAATTGATGTTTTTTTTAAGAGTGATGATATAGTAGTACTTACTAATAAATTACCAATATCTGAAGATATAGGTAAGAATTATACTGGTGTAGGTGTAGAAAAAGGCATAGTTGAATATAAAGAATTTACTATATCAAATCCAAATGATAGAAAAGTTAGTTATGAAATATATTTAACTAAGATATCAAATAGTACAGATGATATAAGATCAAATTATATTAGATTATATTTAACAGATGAGGAAAATAATCCTATTGAGGGATTTGGTACAAAAAAGGGTAAAACATATTATGATTTGTATTCTTTTAATAATCAACCTGGTAGTAAATTACTATATACTGGTACTTTAGTATCTGGTGGAACTAAAAAGTTTATATTAAGAAGCTGGGTAGATGATACTTATGTATTATCAGAAAAAGCAGAAGATTTTACTTTTGATATTGGGGCTAGAATAAAATAGGAGTGGTAGTATGGATTCAACTAATTCAAAGAAAACATTTACAATATTAATGCTTTCAATAGTTATATTATTAATAGGTCTTATTGTAGTAGGATTTGTTATGTTTTCACTAAGAGAAAAAGATGTTGTAGAAGAAGAAGAAAATGGTGCTGATATAATATTAAATTATTCTACTAATAATAGTGGATTACAAATAAGAAATGCTTCTAAAACAAAAGATGAAGATGGAATAATAAATTTAAAAGATGGTGAATATTTTGATTTTTCAGTAGAGGTTATATTAGATAATGCTTCTAATATTGAATATGAAATATCTGTTGAAAAAGATGAAATAAATTCAACTATTCCTGATTCAGATATTAAAATATATTTAGAAAAAGAAATAGAGGGTACTTACACGAAGGTTTTTGAACCTAATAAATTTACACCATTAAAGAAAAAGAGTGAATTAGGTAGTAAAAAAGGTAGTATGGTTTTAACAAATGTTACTAAAACTAAGTCTAGTACTGATAAATATAGATTAAAAATGTGGTTATCTGATAAAGCTACTATTGATACTGGAACATATGCAGTAGAAGTAGAAGTTAACGGAATTGCAAAATAAAGAAGTGTAAAGTACTTCTTTTTTTTTGTAAAAAATATATTTTTTAATTTCTCACGTATTATAATAGTAGTAAGGAGGATAAAAATGGCTAGAAATAAGAAAAACAATGTTTTTACACAAATAGGATATATGTCTCGTTTTGTCCTTCACGCGTTTTTAATAGCACTTTTGTGTTTATTAGTAGGATTTGGTTTAGTGGCAGTTATTTATTTTGGGGATTTATTAATAAAAGATAAAAGTCCATTATTTAGTGCTTATGTAATAGCAACACCAAGTATGGTTCCTACTATTGAGATAGATGATGGGATAATAGTAAAAAGAGATGATAATGATAAATATAATGTTGGTGATATAATTACTTTTGCTTCAAAAGATATTAATTATGAGGGATTAGCAGTTACCCACAGAATTGTGGAAAAACATAATTTAGGTAATAAAGATAGTGTGTATACTACTAAAGGTGATAATAATAAATTAATAGATCCTGTTAGTGTTAAGACTGATTCTATATATGGAAAGGTATTATTGAAGATACCTCAAATAGGAAAAATAGAGGAATTTTTTTCACATCCAGCTAATTATTTAATATGTTTATTAGGACCTGCAGTTATATTTATTCTTTATGATATGGTAAAGATATTTGTAGTAATGAAAAAAAAGAAAAAATTTTCATATTAATTCTTTCTTTTTTTTTATGCTTAAATTATAATATGTGGTGTTGGTGATATTATGGAAAAATATGATGTTAAATTTAAAAAGAAATTTGGACAAAATTTTTTGAAAGATATTAATATTGTTAAAAGAATAGTAGATGTAAGTGAAGTAGATAAAGATTCTTTAGTTATAGAAGTAGGACCTGGTGGAGGTGTAATGACTAGAGAATTAGCTTCTAGAGCTAAAAATGTACTTGCTTATGAGATAGATCATGATTTAGAAGATGAATTATTTAAAAGATTAGATGGATTTGATAACGTAGATGTATTGTTCCAAGACTTTTTAACTTCAGATTTAATTAGTGATGTTTCTAATTATAGTTATGATAAATTATATTTTGTTAGTAATGTTCCATATTATATAACTACACCAATATTAATGAAATTAATAGAATCAGGACTTGAATTTAATAAAATAGTTATTATGGTTCAAAAAGAAGTAGGAGATAGATTTACTACACAACCAGGTAGTAGAGAATATGGTTCTATCACTGTACTTTTAAATTATTTTTATGATATTAAGAAAGAATTCTTTGTTTCTAGAAAACAATTTATTCCTGAACCTAATGTAGATAGTTTAATAGTTAGTTTTTCTCCTAAAAAAGAGAAATTAGAGTTAAATGATTATAAATTCTTTGAAAGATTAATAAGAGATAGTTTTCAATTTAAAAGAAAAACTCTAAAGAATAATTTAAAGAATTATGATTTGAAAATAGTCGAATCAGTATTACAAGAATATAATTATGATTTATCAGTAAGAGCAGAGAATCTAAGTACAGAGATTTTTGTTAAGATAAGTAATGCATTAAGAAAATAGAAGTCTATTTTCTTTTTTTATGCATATATATTACTGGGTGATAATTATTTTTAAAATAGGAGATTTAGTAAGTAGAAAATCATATAATAATGATATTGTTTTTAAAATAGTATCTATTGATAATAATATTGTTAAATTAATTGGTGTAAATGTAAGATTAATGGCTGATTCAGATATTAATGATTTAATTATGGCTAATGATAATGTAGATGATAAAGATATAATAGAGAGAAATATTAGTAATTTTGATAGAGCTAATTATTTCTATTTACCAGGTAAAATTCTTCATATTGATGGTGATACAGATTATTTAGATCGTTCAATGAGATTTTATGATAGTGTTGGAATAAGAGCTAATGGATTATGTATAGAAGAAAAAGATATAGCTCTTAAAATAATAGAATTAATTAAAAAATATAGACCTGATATTGTAGTGATTACAGGACATGATGCATATTATAAGAAAAAAGGTAATATTAATGATATTAATAATTATCAAAATAGTATTAATTTTGTGAAAGCAATTAAAGAAGTTAGAAAATATGAGAAAAATCAGGATAAATTAATTATAATTGCTGGAGCATGTCAATCTGATTATGAGGAATTAATAAAAGCAGGTGCAAATTTTGCTTCTAGTCCAAAAAGAATTAATATACATGCATTAGATCCTGCAATCATAGCTTCATCAATAGCATTTTCAGATAAAAACCAAAGTATAGATTTAATTAAATTAATAGAAAAGACTAAATATGGTTGTGATGGCATAGGTGGAATAATCACAAATGGTACTATGTATATGGGGTATCCAAGATGAATTTAGATATAGCTAAAAATAAAATAAAAGAAAAACTGGGTATTCATATGAAATTTGTTTATAAAGGGGCAAGAAATCAAATAGAAGAATTTGAAGGTAAGATAGTTAGATGTTATCCTCATATATTTATAATTGAGACTGATGATTGTATTATTAAATCTTTTACTTATAATGATTTTATTATAAGAAATATCAAATTAATTTTATAAATAAAATAATTGCATTTTATTTTATATTATTATAAAATATAATTATAAAGTGTTAACTTTAAGAGGGAGGAGTATTCTTATGAAGATTACATCAGTTAATGTGCGCAAGATTGAAAAAGAAGGTTCACGTATGAAAGGAATTGCATCTATTTTATTAGATGATAGTTTTGCAGTACATGATATTAGAATTATAGAAGGAGACAACGGTCTATTTATAGCTATGCCTAGCCGAAAGACAGCTACAGGTGGATATCGTGATATAGCACATCCAATTAATCCTGAAGTTCGTTCTATGTTTGAAGAAGCTATTCTTAAAGCATATGAAGAAGCAGAAGATGCCCCAGCAGCTAGTGAAGAAGAATAATTAGAATTTAAGAAGCTTATGCTTCTTTTTTTTTATAAGTATTGATTAAAATAATAATTTCTATTATAATTATCCTAGAATAGTGGGTGACTATATGGAAGAGTTAGAAAAGCAAAAAGAGAAATTAAATCAAAGAATCCAGGATTTACAAGGCGAAATAGAAATGGGACAAATCTGTAGTGATCAAGAAATGATTGATGATGCTAAGAAAGAAATAGAAGAAGTAAAAAAAGAAATACAACAAATTGAAGACAAGATTGTTCGTGAGCAACATAAAGAAGTCATTAGAAAAGAATTTGATGAAAAATTCCCTGAGCAATACTTATATGAGAGAATTATTAGTATGTGTGATGAAGAATTGATTCAACATTCTGAAAAACAATTAAAAGAAAATAAAGCTCTATATGAAACTAAGCAAAAGGAATATCGTGAAATAATAGAAAAAATGGATGACTTATCTAGATCATTGGTATCCTTGGGTAGAAGAATAGAAGATGTGAAAAAATTGTATAAAGAAAGCCATCTTCCAGAATTAATTGACGAAGCAAAAGAAAGAGTAGCACGTATAGATGAAATAAATAAAGAATTAAAAGAATTGGAACAATCAGAAGAAGATAAGAAGGATGAATTGAAAAAGGTAGGACCACTTGAAATGACTCCTGAAGAAGTTAGACAAGGTATGATTGCTCAATTAGAAGGAAAGTATAAAACTAAATTTGTACTTTCTGAATATATTAAGAGTTTTCAAGATAAACCTCTTTCAGATTTATTAGAAGATTTAAATGAAAGTACTATAAAACAACAAAAAGATTATGTAAAAAAGAAATTTGTTACTTCAGAAGAGTATCAAATTTATAGAAGAATAACAGCAAAGAATGCCGAACGATTATTGCCAAGACCAAATCAAATGGATTGTTCTTTAGAAGGATATGATCGAGTAAAAGAATTAATTGATTTCTATAATACTGAATGTGATAATGTGAATATTAAAGTTGATGTTAGAAATGCTTGTATGAGTCTTGTTAAAGATTTAGAAGAAGTAAAGAAACTATTTGAATCTATACTTCCAGAAATGAAATCATATGCTGAAATGAGAGAAAAATGGTTAAAAGGTTATGAAAGAGGTAATGAGAATTTTAAAAAATTTAAAAAAGTTGAAAGCATTTTAAAATCTAAAGCAGAAAATGAACTTTCTAGTATAATGCTTTCTATAGAAGATAATAAGAAAATTATTAATATTTGTATTGCTTATGAAATTGGTAATGCAATTGATGATGAAGAAAAGTTTGATGAAGTTCAAAAGAAAGAATTTATTAATGTAGTAAAAGAAGAAGAAAAGATTTTTCCATTGTATATGAGGACACATGTAAATTACAAAAATACTGATGCTAAATTTAAAATTCTTCATGCTACATATAAAAAACTTCAAGAAGATTTGAGTGCTATTGAAAAGAAATATGGTAATATTTTTTATAATGGACGCACGGCAGAAGAAGAAGTTAAAAAAATGAATTTTGATGAAAAAATTATGGAAATGAGTGAATTTACTTCATCAAAACCTGGTCAATATACATTTGATGATATAGAAAAATATACTATTATGGAAGAAATAGCTGAGGAAGTAAAAGAAGCTGCTATTGCAGATTCTCAAATAGAAAAAAATAAATATGAAGAAGCAAAACCATCTCAAAAAACTCAAGAAACTCAAGAAGAAATAGATGATATGATTGAACATGATTATTTGCTTCGTGATGATAGTTATCATCCTCCTCTTAGTGATGGTGATTATTTAACTGACGAAGATTATGAACATGATATACATGTAAAGTAGATAATATCTACTTTTTTTGTTCTAAAATTATTTTTGATACATATTATTTAGTAGGAGGATAATATGGATAAAGATAATAATATTAGTAGTTATAATCATAGTATTAATTTGTTAGAAAGAAAGACATTAGTAATAACTGGGGTTAAAAAGATAGATAATTTTGATAGTAATCATTTTTTATTAGATACAACTATGGGGTATATTGTGGTAAAAGGAGAAGGACTGGGATTAATTAAATTAGACACTTTAAGTGGTAATGTTACTATAAAAGGTAATATTAATGCTATTGAGTATATTGCTGATAATAAGAAATCTAAAGAAGAAAGTGTATTTAGTAGGTTATTTAAATAATGGATTTGAAGATACAGATAGTTAGTCTCATATTTTCTTTCTTTTATGGGATATTCTTATTTATAATATTTAAATTAGAATATAGGTGTATATTTTTTTTAAGAAAGAAATATCAGATTATACTTAATTTTATATTTTGTATAGTTTTTTCTCTTTTATATTTCTTTTTATTATTATTTATCAATAATGGGTGTTTGCATTTATATTTTTTATTATTAATTATATTTGGTTTTTTAATAAGTTATCAAATGTCGAAAAAAATAGTGTAAACTCATTGTAAAAGTGATATGTTTGATAAGTTATATTCTACCTTTATGTTGTATAATATATGGTGAAAAGGTAGGTGAAAGTTATGACTAAAAATGCTAGTAGAAAAAAAGCAGGTAGAAGAATGATATTTTTAGGTTTATCTTCTATAACTATTATTTTTGTCATGACGTTCACTATTGGAAAATATTGGGTAGAAATATTTGAAAAGTATCAAGAAAAGAAAGAATTAGATAATGAATTAACATTATTAAAAGAAAAAGAAGAAACATTAAAGGTGGATGCAAAAAAACTTCAAAATCCAGATTATGTAGCTAGATATGCTAGAGAAAAGTATAGGTATTCAAAAGATGGAGAATTTATTTTACAAATTCCTGAAGAATAGTTAACTATTTTTCTTTTTTTCTGTTATAATATAAATCGTTTGGAGGGATATTATGATTAGTATTGAGAATAACTTTAAATTTCATGATAATGATAGAATAGTTATTGGGTGTTCTACAGGACCTGATAGTATGGCTTTATTAGATATGTTATTAAAGATAAGAGAAAAGTATAATTTATCTATAATAGTTGCTCATGTTAATCATAATGTGAGAAAAGAAAGTTACGAAGAAGCAGAATTTATTAAAAAATATTGTGAAGATAATAATTTAATATGTGAATCTATGGTAATAGAAAATTATGGTGATGATAATTTTCATAATGAGGCTAGAAATATAAGATATAATTTCTTTGAAAATTTAGTTCATAAGTATGATGCTAATTATTTAATGACTGCTCATCATGGTGATGATTTAGTAGAAACTATTTTAATGAGAATGGTTAGAGGATCTAATTTAAGTGGATATAGTGGATTTAAGAGTATTGTTAATATGGATGGATACTATATTGTTAGACCTTTAATTTATTATACTAAAGATGAATTAGAGGAATATGATAGAGAAAATAATGTAAAATATTATATAGATAGTTCTAATTCTAAAGATAAATATACTAGAAATAGATATCGTAAGTACGTGCTACCTTTCTTAAAAGAAGAAGAGAAAGATGTACATTTAAAATTCTTAAAGTTTAGTAATACATTACATGAAGCAGAGAAGTTTATTGATAAAGCTAGAGAAAGAGCTATAAATAGAGTAATGGAGGATAATAAGATTAATATAGATAAGTTCTTATTAGAAGATAGTTATCTTCAAAAAGAAATACTATATTACTTATTAAGTGAATTTTATCAAGATGATTTAATATTACTTAGTGATAGACATATTAGTTTAATACTTGAATTAATTAATAGTAATAAAGCTAATAGTTATATTAATTTACCTAATGAGGTTATAGCTAGAAAGAATTATAATTATTTTGAAATTATTAAAGAAATAGAAGATATAGCTAATTATGAGATAGAGTTTGATGAAATAGTTATGTTACCTAATAATAGAAAGATTGAGAGAATAGAGGATACTACTGATAATAGTAATAATATATGTAGATTAAATAGTAGTGAAATTAGTTTACCTTTAATAGTGAGAACTAGAAAAATAGGAGATAGAATTTCTGTTAAGGGTCTTAATGGTACTAAGAAAGTTAAAGATATATTTATTGATAAGAAAATATCATTATTAGATAGAGATATATGGCCTATAGTAGTTGATTCAGAAGGAAGGGTAGTATGGATACCTGGAATAAAAAAATCAAGATTTGACAAAAAAAAGACTGAAAAGTATGATATAATATTGAAATACAGTTAGGAGGAATTTTATGGATAACAAAGTAAATAAAAAAACTGTTAGAAGAGGATTATTACCATATTTATTTATAGGTATTATAATAATTGGTGTATTCTTTGTTTTTAATGTTTTAAATAGAGAAGTTCATAAGTTAACTTATAATGAATTTATAGAGAAATTAGATAATGCTAAGATTACTGAATTAACTATTGTACCTAGAAGTAGTGGTTATGTATATGATATTTCTGGTACTTTAGATGGGTATAAAGAAAATGAAGTATTTGAAGCTACATTACCTTTATCAGAAGAAGTAATGAAGAAAATAGTTAATGCTTCTGATGAACAAAGTTTTAAGGTTAATGTTAAACCTGATCCAGATGCATCTAGTTTATTATTAATAGTTATTAATGTATTACCTATATTAATACTTGTGGGTGGTGCTTTCTGGTTCTTTAGTAAGCAAATGGCTGGAAATAAGAGTAGTTTAGATTTTGGTAAGAGTAGAGCTAAATTAAATAGTGATAAAAATAAAGTTACATTTAAAAATGTAGCAGGATTAAAGGAAGAAAAGGAAGAAGTAAAAGAATTAATTGATTTCTTAAAGAATCCTAAGAAATTCCAAAAATTAGGTGCTAGAATACCTAAAGGTGTTTTATTAATGGGTCCTCCAGGAACTGGTAAAACATTACTTGCTAAAGCTGTTGCTGGTGAAGCTAATGTTCCATTTTACTTTATAAGTGGATCTGATTTTGTAGAATTATTCGTTGGTGTTGGTGCTTCTCGTGTAAGAGACATGTTTCAACAGGCTAAGAGAAATGCACCTTGTTTAATATTTATTGATGAAATTGATGCAGTAGGACGTCAACGTGGTACTGGTTTAGGTGGAGGTCATGATGAAAGAGAACAAACACTTAACCAATTACTTACTGAGATGGACGGTTTTGGAGAAAATGAAGGTATCATTATTATTGCTGCTACAAATAGACCAGATGTACTTGATCCTGCATTATTAAGACCTGGGCGTTTCGATAGACAAGTTACAGTTAATTTACCTGATGTTAGAGGTCGTGAAGAAATACTTGAAGTACACGCTAAGAATAAAATACTTTCTAAAGGTATTACATTAAAGAATTTAGCTAAACGTACTCCAGGATTTAGTGGTGCTGATCTTGAAAACTTATTAAATGAAGCTGCATTACTTGCAGTTAGACGTGATAAGAATGAAATTGGTATGAGTGAAATTGATGAAGCTACAGATAGAGTTCTTATGGGACCAGCTAAAGTTAGTCATAAATACTCAGAAAATGATAGAAAACTAGTAGCTTACCATGAAGCAGGACATGCTGTTATTGGTATTAAATTAAAAAATGCTAGTGATGTTCAAAAAGTTACTATTATTCCACGTGGTAGTGCCGGTGGATATAATATGATGGTTCCTAGTGAAGAAAAAATGTGTTCAACTAAGACTGATTTATTAGAAGAAATTACTGGATTACTTGGTGGTAGAACTGCAGAAGAAATTACTTTTGGTGAAATTACTACTGGTGCTCATAATGACTTTGAAAAAGCTACTAAGATAGCTCGTGCAATGGTTACTGAATATGGTATGAGTGATTTAGGACCTCTTCAATTTGAACAACCATCAGGTAGTGTCTTCTTAGGAAGAGATTATAATAAACCACAACACTTCTCTAATGAAGTTGCTAACGAAATAGATATGGAAATGCGTAAAATAATTGATGATTGTCATAAGAAAGCAACTGAAATCATTAAGAAGAATAAGAGTTTATTAAAACTAATTGCTGAAACATTATTAGAATATGAAACATTAACTAAAGAACAAATTGATTATTTAGTTGAACATGGTAAGATGCCAGAAGAAGATGATACTAATTTAGAATCATTATCTATTACTAAATTAAAAGCAATGGCTAAAGAAAAAGGTATTGAAGGATATTCGAAAATGAATAAAGCTGAATTATTAAAAGAATTAGATGAAAAAAACTAATTCTTTTTTCTTGCAAAATAGAAAGAATTAGTTATAATATAAGGCAAAGGAGTGAAATGTATGGCTAAAAAAGTAGTTGATAAGGAAAAGTTAGCTAAGGTTACTAAAAAAGGGAAAGGTTTTATGGGTGAATTTAAAGAATTCATCATGCGTGGAAATGTTATGGATATGGCTGTCGGTGTTATTATCGGGGCTGCATTTTCAGGAATCGTTACAGCATTAACTGATGATTTCATTAATCCATTAATTAATGGTATTGGTGGAGCAGAAGTTGGAGGAACTTTAAAAATCTACGGAGGACAAGTTATTAAATATGGTGA
>JAFZPS010000068.1 GCA_017550205.1 Bacilli bacterium
AGTAATATTTATAATACAAATAATACTGATAATAATATGTACTAAATGCCCATAAAATAAGGCTAAAAGCCATAATACTATATGTACCAAATATAGTGAAAATATGCTCAAAAAGGGAGCATGTGGCAGTGGTAAAAAATATAAGCAATGTTGTGGTAAATAATTAAGACCTCGTAAATGATAATTACGAGGTTTTTATTTTAATCTTAATTAGAATAATTATATTTAAAAAGTATGATATAATAGTTTATATTTCAAGGTGATGATTAAATGCAAAAAATATATGAAGTAAATTATAACATTTCGTCAAAAGAAGATTATGATTATATTCTTTTATCAGATTTACATGGTTATTTTAATAAAAGAATAGCAAATAGAATTAAAAATACTAAAACAGATTTCATAGTTATTTCAGGTGATTTACTAAATGGACATGAATGGCTAAAACAAAGAAAACTGAATAAGTTAAAAGAGTTCTTATCTATAATTGCTGAGAAACATCCAATTATTATTTGTTTAGGTAATCATGATTTATATAATTTAAATGAAGAAGGATTAAATAATTTTAAGAATTTAAAAGAAATAAAAAATGTATATCCAATATATAATGAATCAATTATATTAAATAATCATAGATTTACAAATTTCTTACCACCAATAGATACTTTTAATTATCTTAAACAAAGTAGTAAAAATACTATTAATAATTTATTAAAATATCTAAAAGACTTAGAAAAAGTTTCTAATAATTCTAAATACATAGAACATTTAGTTTCTCATAATCCATATCATTTTATTGATGAAAAAATAATAAAAGAAATATCTAATTACGATATTATTGAGACAGGTCATTTTCATGATGGATGGGTTCCTACTAAAAAACTAGATAAATCATATGATAAATATATAGATAAAAATATACAAGAATTATTAATATCGTTAAAAAAGAGTAATTCTTTATTAGTGACACCAAAGAGAAATCTATCAAGAGGAATATCATATGTATATGATGATGGTTATGTAGTACTACTACCTAACAATAGTATATTCTATTATAGTAATGATAAAAATGAATATCATAAGAAAGATACTAATTATATAATTGAAAAACAAAAAAATAAAAAGACACCAGCACTAGTAATATCAGGAGCAATCAATACATTTGGAAGATTAAAAATATTTTATCCATATATAACACATATAAAAGCTACAAAAGAAAAAAATGTCTATAAAGCAGATAGAATAATAGAAAGTATTTAAAAAAATAATTGAAATAAAAAAGCCTTTTTAGGCTTTTTATTTTCTAAAATTTGCAATTTTTAATGATTTGTGGTAAAATATAGCACTCATAGAGGGGGAATTCTATGGAAAGTATTAAATTAGAAGATTTAACAGATGAATCTTTAATTGAATTAATGCAGATATTTAAAGGAATGGAAGATGAATTAGACATAGAAGAAGAGGTTGAAAATGATGAATAGAGATGGAATTAGAATCGAAAAAATTAAAAGTAATCACATAGAATTAATAGAAAAAGTTCGTGATAACATTTTAGAAAATAAAGAAAGTGTATCAAACTCTATAACTGAAGTTATTAATATTATAGATTTTGATGAAAAAAGTGTTAAAAAGAAGGATGCTACATTAAAAGCACAAGAATTAATTACTACTCTAACAGAACAAATCCTTGCAGCAAAGACACCTGAAGAAGTATTTGAATTACGTAAAAAATTAAACTATTACATTAATAAAATAAAAGCAGAACTTAAAAATCGTAATATTGATGAAAAATACTTAAATGATTATCAAGAAAAAATAACATACTTAAGAAAAGATATTGCTAAATATATTCGTTTCTTAAAAAGAGAAGATAATATTGTAGAGATTGATAAATTATATAGTAATTATGAAAATCTAAATAAAGAAGAAATGGTAACTTTAAAGAAAGCTTTAACAAGAGAAATTAATTATAATAGAAGAAATTTAAAAGAACCACAAGAAAAAAAAATAGTTAAAGAAACTAAGAAAGTACCATTAACAAATATATTTGAAGAAGTAATATATGATTCGGAACAACAAGAAGAAACACCTAGAAGACCAGGAAATCAAATACCTACTGATAATAAAGAGAATGTAGAATTTTCCGATGTAGAAGAATACTTAACTAATGCAGTAGAAAAATATAAATCAAAATATAATATTAAATCAACTCATGATTATAGTAAAAAAGGATTAAGAAAAAATATTTCTCATTTCTTTAAAAATATCCCAAACTATATCCATAATAAAAAAGCAATTAAACACATGCAAAGAGACTTCTGTAGATATTACTCTGGAAGTGATTTAGGAAGTTATATTGAATATTTAATTCAAAGAAATTCTATAAGCAAAGGATTACAATGCATATTAAGTAAATCTCAATTATATAGAAATTATAATTTAGTAGAAGAAGATAAATGTGCAGTATGGCTATATGAATTCTGTCAAAAACATGGAATAAGTATCCCATATCAAAAAGTAAAAAGAATATAATAAAATTAAAACCTCATTTGAGGTTTTTTCTGTTATAATATAAATGGATATGATAATATGAATAACGATGTAGTAGATGCAACAGTTGAAATACCATTTAGAAGTAGAAATAAATATGAAATAGATAAAACAACAGGAAAAATAAGATTAGATAGAGTTTTATATTCAGCTATGGGGTATCCTGCAGAATATGGTACTATTGAAAAAACGCTAGCACCTGATGGAGACCCATTAGATATATTAATCTTAGCTACAGAACCAACATATCCAGGATGTATTATACCAGCTAGAATAATTGGTTATCTAACAATGTTTGATGAAGGAAAAGGAGACTACAAATTAATATCTGTAGTAGATACTGATCCAAGATTTGCACATATCCAAAGATTAGAAGATGTAGAACCATTTACATTAAAGGAAATAAGAAATTTCTTTGAGAATTATAAAACACTACAAGGAATAGAAGTAGAAGTAGGAGCATATCACTCTAAAGAAGAAGCAATTGAATTATTAGAGGAATGTAGAAATAATTATAAAGAACAATAAAAGTGGATGAAAATCCATTTTTTTTATTATATGTGAGTGCCTCAATGTGAAATTAGAATAATAAGATAAATAATAACAAAATTCGACAAAGGTTATTGACATATGTCTTCCACATGTTATAATATATTTGTATTGTAAAAAATATCATAATAGGTGTGTGTACTCTGATATACATAGGATATAAAGGAGTAATTAGTAATGAACAATAATAGAATTACGTTATCAACAGCGAAGTTAAAAAAAGAAAAAAAGACGAAGAGAATAATAAAAATTGTATTAATACTACTTCTATTATTACTACTTATTCTTTATATGGCAATTGGTATTGTTTATAATAATAGTAATTTTAGTATAACGTTAGATAGAAACCTATATTATGACAAAGGATTAATAGTATATGATGATCCTGATTATAAAGTGTATAGATCTGAATTGTTTGCAGTATCACCTGAAACATTTGATAATATATCATATAGGTGGTTACCAGAAAGCATCAATGATTCAAGAGGTGGTTCACATAATGGTGCCAACTACTTAGCCTATACATTTTATGTAGAGAATATGGGTTATGATATAGCAGATTATTACAGCGAGATAACAATAGATGACGTTATAAAAGGCGTAGATGAAGCAGTAAGAATTAGAGTTTATAAAAATGGAGAATATGCAACATACGCCAAAATATCTTCTACAAATGAAGCAGAGAAAAATACGATTCCATTTGTAGATGATGAATTAGTAGCATTAGATCATGTAGAAAACTTTAAACCAGGAGATATTGATAAATATACAGTAGTCTTATGGTTAGAGGGTTCTGATCCAGAATGCAATGATAATATTTTGGGTGGAGAAATTAAAATCACAATGCATTTTAATTCTGAACACATAGATAAGAAAGAGGGAAATTATGGAAAAAAGAAGTAAAAAACATATTAAACGTGCAAGACGAATGATTTTAGCTTGCTTGTTAACAGCAATATTATTAGGAGTAGGAACTTATGCATGGTTCATCGGTATGAAAACAGTTAATGTTTCAAGCTTTGATGTACAAATTGCCGCAATTGATGGTTTGTCTCTTTCATTAGATGGAGTTACATGGGCTGATACAGTTACAATAAACCAAGGTAACTACGCTACTGTTAATGAATCTAACAACACAAACAGTTGGGGTGGAACTGGATTATATCCTATGTCATCAGTAGGTATCATTGATACAACTTCATCAAGATTAATAATGTATGAAAAAGGATCATTTACTACTACACCAGGTGGTTATAGAGTTATGGCTAGTCAAGTAACTAACACAGTAGAAGGAAATACTGAACAATCTGGATACGTAGCATTCGATTTATTTATTAAAAACTTATCTGGTCATGAATATTATGCAGAACAAAATGTATTAAATGAAGAAGCAATTTATTTAACACCAGATTCAAAAGTTACAGCTGCAACAAATGGTGGTGTAGTTGGAACAGGTATTGAAAACTCAGTAAGAGTTGGATTTGCTCAAATCGGACGTGTTATAGCAACAACTACTACACAAGCAACAATTACAGGTATTACTTGTGCAACTGGTAATGGTGTAACAGGTATCTGTTCATCAAGACCTGCACAAATTTGGGAACCAAATGATAGAAACCATGTAGAAAATGCAATTACTTGGTATGCAACTTCTTGTAAAAAGAGAATTGGAGCTGATTTAACTCAAGATGCTTCATACAATGGTACATGTAAGACATTAACAGATGGAGCATATGTACAAACAAATGCAATTAGTGGTGTAATTAATTATTCAGATAGAGTAGACGTATATGATGGACCAGATTACAACAGTTATACAGGAAGCATTGCTGCAACTCCTACAACTGGAAAATTATATGCATATGATTATTTCACTGATACAGAAAAATCATTAAGAGGTGTTGAAAGACCAACATTCATTACTTTAGCACCAAACAGTATTACAAAAGTAAGAGTTTATATTTGGATTGAAGGACAAGATGTTGATAACTACGATTTTGCTTCATTAGGAAGAAAAATTTCAGTAGCATTTGGATTAACTAAAGAAAGATTCTTCGATGACGATGTTAACTATCAAAGTGTTACAGGAGATAACTTACCAACAGACGTTCAAAAAGAAGAACATCCATCATATGATTATGATGCAGCTCACGCTGATCAAACACCAAGCAGCAATAATAATGGTGGAGAAGAACAAAATAATGGTGGAGGAGAATAATCTCTAAAATTAAATAATGGATATTACATGTAAGGGTGACCCCCTTACATGTGATTGTATAGAAATATAGGAGGAAAATTTATGAAAGATAATAGACGCAGAAAGAAAATTAGAAATCTAATAGTTGTTTGTTTCATCTGTGCAATAATCTTAGGCGTTGGAACATACGCATGGTTTATTGGTATGAAAACAGTTAACGTATCAAGTTTCGATATTGATATTGCTACTACTGAAGGTCTATTCCTATCAATGGATGGAGAACATTGGTCATATCAATTAGATGCTAAAAATGCAACTGCCTATACAGGAAACACAAACACATGGGCTGATACAGGATTAATTCCTATATCATCAGTAGGTGATTTAGATTCTACTGTATCTAGATTACAATTATATGAGAAAGGAAGTTTAACTACTACACCAGGTGGTTATAGATTATTAGCAAGCCGTGTTCATAACTATGATAATACTGCTCAAGGTAAAATTGGTAAACTTGAAAGTAATGGTTATGTAGCATTTGACTTATTTATTAAGAACCTATCAGGAACTGAATATTATGCTGAAAATAACATTCTAAATGAAGAAGATATTTATTTAACTACTAACTCAGCTGTAACAGTTGCAAGTAATGGTGGTGTTGCAGGAACTGGTATTGAAAACTCTGTCAGAGTTGCATTTGCACAAATCGGACGTGTAGAAGCTACTGATGGTGTTGCTAGTGTAGATAATATTATAAATATCACTTGTACTGATGTAGCAAAAACTACAGGTCAAGCACAAGTTACAGGTATTTGCCGTAGTGCACAAATTTGGGAACCAAATGATACAGCACACGTTACTAATGCAATTAACTGGTATGAAACTTCTTGTAAAACAAGAAAATCATCTGGAACAGATCTTACTTTATCAGCATCATATAACGTAGGTAATAATGCAATTGCATGTTCAGGTGTAACTAATGGTTCTGCTAATAAAACATATGCTATAAGTAGAACAATTGCTGTAAGCGATATGGTAGATATCTATGATGGTGATGAATATAATACATATTCAGCTAACACAGATACATATGCTACATATGCTGCTGCAGTAAATGGTACAGCTGCTGCTTTAACACAAACTAATAGTGGAGAAGCTGCTACAGCTGCAGAAGCTGCTAAAACTACAGCACGTGCAAATTATAAATTAATAGATTTTCCATACTTTACTGATACAATGAAAGACTTAACAAGTACTGCTAGACCAACATTCATGAAATTAGCACCAAACAGTATTACAAAAGTTAGAGTTTATATTTGGATTGAAGGACAAGATATTGATAACTATGATTTTGCATCATTAGGAAAGAAAATATCTATTAACTTCGGATTCACTAAGGAAAGATATACTGAAGAAGATATTAACTATGTTGGACCATCAACAGATATCACTCCAGTTGAAAATAACAACAATAACAACAACGGTGGAGAAGAACAAAATAACGGTGAAGAACAACAAAATAACGGTGGAGAAGAACAAAATAATGGTGGAGGAGAATAATCTCCTAAACAAAGAGAAAATTAATATACTAGTCTAACTAGTATAATAGCGTAATGAAGAGTAATGTTATTATACTTACTCTTCATTTATTTATAAGGATGGTGAAAGGCTTGAAGAAGATTTTTAAAAAACAGAAGAGAATAGTGCTAAGTATTGTAATAGTTCTTCTAGGTGTTCTATTCATCTTTTCATCATATGCATGGTTTTCCACAAACCTAAATGTTAAAATTAAAGAATTTAATATGGTAGTTGCTAAAAATGGAGGTTTAACAATCTCATTTGATGCAATTAACTTTGATACATCAGTTGAGTTATCAAGAGACATATTAATAAATGAAGTAACAAAAACTTATCCTAATCACATTAATCAGTGGGCATTGAATGGATTGATACCAATATCTTCAAATGGTATATCAGAAGAAAATAGCTATTTCTTTGATATCTTTGCTACGACAGGTGTTAAATACTATAATCGTAAAAGAGAAAATGGTTTCATCTATGCAGAAAAAGTAGTAGATACAAAACCAAGATCATTTAATAGTTATATAGCTTTTGATGTATTTTTTAAAAATGTTACAGGTTCACCTGTACCAGATAATCTACATTTTGATAGAGATACCTCAATCACAATGACATCTGAAGAAAATGAAGAAATGAGAGGATTAGCAAATTCACTTAGAATTGGTATTGTAAAAGTTGGAACTCTCCCATTAGATGCAGATCCAACAGATATTCAAAATATGCAATGTCAAGGTAAATGTGAAGCAATAATATTTGAACCATATAGTAAAAATCATAGTGAATTATCTCGTGAGAGGGCTAAGAAATATAATATTAATTTATTAGATGGTAAAACCTTCCCAACATATGCAATGGTAAAAGAGGGAGGACCAATATACGTTAAAGATAATATTTCAGGATCACCTAATTTAGATTTAAACTATTTCCGTCTACAAAATACTATCCATGAAGAAGACTTTGATAGACCTTTATTTGAAGTACCTGATGGTATCACAAAGGCTAGAATATATTTATGGGTAGAAGGACAAGATATAGATAGTTTAGAAACTGATTCTGAAGGAGCAGACTTATATATAGATATTAATTTTGTAAAAGATAGAGTTGGATATGAAACATTCAACTAGTAAAGGGGATGGACTTATGTTAAATGAAAAAGTTGATTTTGATTTGTCTCAATTAACTTTAGAAGATTTAATTGAGGTTTATAGTAAAATAGAAGAATTCATTGATTATTTGGATAATAGTAAACTTAATACGGAAGAGCCAGGTGATTCAGATGAATAACTTTCTAGATTTTATTAATAGTGATGTTGAAGTCAAGAAAACTCTTATATCTTCACTTCCTAAAAAGACAAAAACAAATATAAAAAAATACAATGAAACAATAGATGAATTTTCTTCTAAATATAAAAAATATAAAGATAGTGTTTATAAATATATAAAGGCTAAAAATAAGTCCATTAAGATTAAACAAAGTGATAAAGATAATCAAGAATATATAGATAGAATAAATACCCTACAAGAAGTAAGAAAGATATTTAATCCATATAATACTTTTTACGAAAAACTAGGATTTGATGAGCTAATATATCGTATTAGTGATTACTATGTATTTAATTTTGATTCAATAGATAAAATAATTCAAGAATTCATAGATAAATTCGAATTAGTAGGAATAAAACTAACAGAGAAAGATTTTAATTATACTTATTATGTTAATAAATATATGAAAGTATTCTTAAATGTTAAAGCTGGAAATGATAATATTGAGAATTTAAATAAAACATTTGAAGAAATATACTGGGTAAATCCAGATATAATAGGTCATATTGAATTAAACTTCAGAAAACTTATTAGAGAAAGTAGTAAGAGATTTGAAGAATATATTAAAAAAATAAAAAGAGATTATGCTAAAGAATATGGTGTAGAAAGTTATAATGACTGTATTAAGCAATTAGAAAAGGCATATGACGAATTATCTAGAGTAAGTATAGAAGATATATCAGATATAACAGAAAAGGCTAAAAAAGGTGAATTTGATATAACTCAGTACTTACCTACAAATAAATTCCGTCAATCAGCATATGATTCATTTATATCATCTGATGTATCATTAGAAGATAAAGAAACAATGAGTAAAATATGTATAAATCTAAATAAACTAGGAGCTAACTTAAAAGAATATAATTCTTACTTAGGAATAGCACCTATGCTAGATGAATTTAAAAATCAATATGAACAATCAGCATCTCAAAAAGATGTTAATTATAATGAAATAAAAGCTATTGGTAATGTCATTAAGAAAAAAGAAGCAGAACTAGATAGAATAAATAGAAAAGTATTTAAAAGAGAAGATAATAGATCTCTAAAAATAGAATCTATAAGTGAAGCTAAAAAGCTATATTCATTATATAAGAAATATGATGATGAATATACTAAAGTACAAGTATCAAGAGTGTTAAGCCCTAATATGACTATATCTGAAGTATTAGACTTATTCTATAGTTTTGATTACTTTAAGAAAGATACTATTCAAAAAGTATATAAATTGAATTCATACGATGCAATAATTGAAAAGAGTAAACAATTCGATGAATTTGCTATGAATCCAACAAATATTATAGCTAGAGGATTATCTATATTTGAAGAAAACAATATTCCTAGAATAATAGCTAATAAATATAAATTAAATGGTATTCAAATAAATGAAGAAGATATAGTTGGAGATAATATTAGTGTATTAAATAATAAAATATCCCTTATTGAACGTATAAATAAGATAGAAAATAGTGATATAACAGTAGACCAAATATGGTTCTTAGTTAAATCACAAGATATATTAAAAGAAGAAGGCAAATAAAGCCTTTTTTGTTTTTTTAAAAGAGATTATATGTTATAATTGATATGATAGGGAAAATAGAAGGTAGGTGATTAGTATGAGAAGCAAAAAATTAGTATTAACTATAGTATTTTCAGTAATACTAGTATTAGTTTTAGTATTCTCAGTATTTATACCTACTTTTTCTAAGTTTAAAAATGGAATGGATGCACCAGAATGGGATGGATTAGTAGCTAGTGGTTTTAAAAGAGGTACTGGTACTATTAAAGATCCATATATAATATCTACTCCAAATGAATTAGCTTATTTTGCTTTAAGTTTAGAAGATGAAGATTATGAAGATAAATATATTAAACTAGTAAAAGACATAGTAATTAATAAAGGTGTATTTAAGAATAATACATATATTTATGAAGATAATATTTATTATTTAGGAGATGATTCTAAGTATTATAGCGATGAATCATTAAATGAAGAAATAGATAGTATTAAAGTATTACCAGTAATTAAAGGATTTAAAGGAAACTTTAATGGAGATTTCCATACTATTTACGGATTATATGAAAAAGATAATGATAATAATGCTTTATTTGTAGATTTTAGTGGAGACTTAAAGAATCTATATATTGATAATGCCTATATAACAGGAGGCTATATAACTGCAGGTGTTATTTCTAATGCAGAAAATGCTAGTATCAAGAATGTAATATTTAATGGAACAGTATCAGGTAATAAAACTAAAAAAGAAGAAACAAAGACAATTAATATAGATAATTTCGAAGTAAAAGATACATACAATGAAGTAATTGAAATACCTATAATCTCAAATATATCTAAAGGAATATTAGAAGGTACTTGTAGTGGAACAGAAACATTTACTATAAATAATAAAGAATATGAATGTACTGAGTTTGAAATAGAAACATCTAATGATATAGAAATAAAAGCAGAAGATGCTAAGTTCAATGATATTACTTATACACTTACATATGATTTGAATAAAACAAGTGGAATTATAGCTCTATCTCATAATACTGATATTAATGGAATAGTAAATAAAGGAAATATCAATGGTCTATATACATCAGGTCTTATAGGAACAGCTCTAAACACAGATATTAAGAATAGTTATAATAATGGAAAAATAAGTGGAGAAAGAACATCAGGTATTATAGATACTATTATGTATTCTAATAGTTATATTAAGAATACTTATAATAATGGAGAATTACTAACTGGAACTAAATCAGGATTAGTATCTAATGCATATTATTCCACAATTACTGTGGATAAAGTATTTAACACATATGAATCATATATGATTAATGATAATACTTCTTCTACTATAGAAGTAAATGATAGTTATAATACTAGTAATTACACTGATAATGACTTTAAAAAACTAAATATAAATAAAATAAACTTATTATATCCAAAATATATAGATGAAGATAACATAGTAAATGGTAATATCTGGGTAGAAAAAGAATTACCTATACTATATTTTGATGATATTAAGAATAGAACTGTCCAAGTAAAAATAGAAAATCATATATGGGATAGTTTAAATGAAGAATATAATGATATTAAATTTGACAAAGAAATAGAAGTATTAATATCTACTACTGATATGTATAAACCAATTAAAAATGTTTGGTATTACACAGCTAATGAAGTATTAGATACAAAAGACTTAGAATCTATCACATGGAATGAATATAAAGGAATATTCACATTAAAAGATGATGCTTATATTATTTATGTTAAATACGAAGATTATGATGATAATACTTATTATATAAGTACAGACAAATTAATAATAGGAACTATCTCATCTAATATAAGTATTAATAGTGGTAATAATTCATGGAGTAATAAACATAATCCTAAGAATAAATTCTTAAATAAAAAAGCAGAATATGAAATAAATAATAATGGAACAAAACTAAGTATATCTAAAATAGAATATTTAATATCTCCAAGTATAATGAATCAAGAAGCACTAGATAATGCTACATGGAATACATATACTGGAATAATTAAACCAGAAGAAGATGCTTATATTATTTATGTTAAAGTAACTGGTATAGATTCTACTGTTAATTATTTAAATACAGACAAAATGATTAATATGTCTTATAAGATTAATAATTTAAAATCAGGTAATAACTTAGACTTCTCAAATTATATGACATATAATTCATCGTTTAAATTTAATGTAGAATTAAAACATTCAGTATCATTATCTAATTATAATAGATACATTAAATCAGATAAAATGCTACCTAAAAACACAAAAATAGCTATAAAAGACAATAATGGTTTATATTATGAATATATAACTACTAATCAAGATATAGATAGTAAACTAAATAGTTATATATATCCATTATCTAAATTTAAAAAAGTAGGTAAAGTAACATTTGATGAATACTTTGATAATGATAATTATAATAATCTAGATAATGAAGTGTTTAATGTATTTATAGATTTTAATAATATATCAAAAATTACTGATAGTTATAATATAAGTTTTATAGCTAAGAATACAGAAGTAATTAATACATTAGAGAATAATGATATAAAAATTAACTTAGTAGATATAGAAACAAATAATCTAACACTATCTACTAACTATAATGATTCAATTAATTATGGTATAGAAAATACACATAATATTAATCTAAAAACAAGTCTAAATAAAGTTTCATATAATAATAATACTGTTTTAAACACAAACTATGAAGATCTATATGAAGGAATATCTATAGAAGTACTTGATAAAGATAATAATATTGTATCTAGAGATAACTTAAAAGATATAAGATTTAAGTATAATAATGAAGTTTATGTATTTGATAGAAATAATAAAATTAATATTAATCTAGGTAAATCACATAATAAAGACATCATTCTTCAAGTATTAACTTATAAAGGAGAAACTAATATAGATGATACATATAATATTAGAATTACTGGATATTTATCTATAGATGGAATTAATAGTAAGTATTCTAGTATTAATAATATATCTATACCATTAGTACTTAAAAAGAGTAGTAATTTAGATTATAACTTTGATGTTAGTCTATCTGAACCTATCATAAATAAAGGTGGTAAATTCAGTTTTAAAATAGATTATACTGGAGAATTAGAAAAACCAATATTAAAAGTATCTTTATATAAGAAAAAAGAATTAACTGCTTATAACCAAGAATATGAGTTAATTGATTTAAATAAATATACTTCAAATAAACTAAAGAGTAATGATAACTATACATATGAAATTAAATTAGAAGATATAGTATTTAATATAAAAAATAATATAGAAAGTAATGGTTATAAATTTGTATTTGAACTTTTTGATAATGAAAACAAAGTAACAGAAGTCGATATAAAGACAATCATAAGATAGGTGAAATTATGAAAAAGATAATAATAATAACTATTTTAGTAATATGTATAGGTGTAGGAGTAGGAGTAACATATTCTGCATATAGAAGTGAAGCAAGTACTACTACTAATGTTGTTTCATTAGCAGCATTTGTCTTTGATACTGATAGAAAAGAATTAATTAATATACCTATCTCTAATATTAAACCTGGTGATGATATAGATTATAAATTTGCTGTAAGTAACAACTCTAAAGATAAAAAAAGTGATGTATCAATTAAATATAATATTATTCTAAAAACTATGCACTTTATACCATTAGATATAGAGTTATATGATAAAGACAATAACTTAGTCTTAACATGTGATGAAAAATCTAAAAGAAATGAATTAAATGAATTAGAATGTAGTACAGAAGATATTATTATGTCATATGAAAAAGATATAACAGATGAATATAATCTTAAACTAGTATTCTCTAAAGATTATGATACAGAAGAATACTCATCATTAGTAGACTATATAAACTTAGAAATAAAGAGTAGTCAAAAGATAGATTAGGAGGATATATGAAGAAAAAGATAATAATTATAGTAATAATAATAGTTGTATTATTACTTTTAGTAACATCTACTAGAGCTTTATATACTTCTAATTTCATACAAGACTATTATTTAAATTCAAAAGGTTTTTACTTTGAAACAGATTATGATCAAAAAAAGAGTGTATATAATTTCTGGGATGGTAGTCAAATAGAATTCACAGTATCAAACACTAAAAAAGATAAATATACAGAAGATGATATTTCTTATGAAGTAAAATGTATAGTACCTATAGGTGTTACTTGTAAGATAAATGGTACAAATAATACTTATAAATCAATACTTAAAGGTGGAAAAGAAAGTAAAGAAAAGATTTATTTTGATTTAGATTCAGAAGAAAAAGATATAGAAGTAACAATTAAAATTAAAAGTATTTCTCCATATAAGAAAACAATCACAAAAGAAGTATTATTACATAAAGATGAAGACCAAGTAGGGAGTTTTAATTATGAATTAGTTAATTATAATGACTATAGTCTTTTAAATATAAGTAACTACTATAATACAGATAAATGCTTTAATGTTAAATGGAATAATACAGATTTAAAAGTATCAGTAGATGATGTAGAAGTAGTAACTACAGATACTAATGGTTATGCAACTGAGTTTAATAAAAATATTGAAAAGAATAATACGGTAAGTATTAAATTCTATAATCAAGGAAATACAATTTATGATAAAGAAGCATTCGAAATTAAAGAATGTCGACTTGAATCTTAATTCAATATATGATATTATGTAGAAGATAGAGATGGTGATTTTATGAAAAAAACAGTAGAAAAAATAAAAAAAGTATTTATAGGAATATTAATAGTTATATTCTCATGCTTTGCACTATGTATGACATTACTATTATTAAATTTTAATGACTTTGGAGTAACAGAGTTTGGGGACAAATCAATAGTAATCATAGCTCGTGATATTTCATCAAATAACTATAAAAGAGGAGATCTAGTAATAGTTGAAAAAGTAGCATACGAAAATATTAAAGAAGGCGATGAAATATTTGCATATAGTGTTGATAGTAGAGAAAAAGTAAATATTGAAGTAGGTATAGTAAAAGAATTATATCCAACTGAAAAAAGTATAGCTTATAAAAATGGAGCAGGATTCTCACAAGAATACATAATAGGTAAAGCAATTAATAAATATAGTAAAATTGGTTTATATCTATCATTTATTGAATCAAAATGGGGATTCTTATTCGTAGTATTAGTTCCATGTTTCATAATTTTCATATATGAAATCTATGCTTTAGTAGTAGAAATAAGATACGGAGATTTAGAAGAAGAATAATTAATAAAATAGGAGGATAAAACCTCTTTTTTTATGGGTATTTGTATTGTAAATTGTATACCTTTATGTTAAAATTAGTATATATAAAATAGAATAGAATGGAAGTATAATATGCATAGTAAATTATTGAAAAAAATATGTAATATTATCTTGGATATTTTAATAGTAATATTCGGTTTAATATTAATAATAACTATTTATAATGATGTGCAAGTAAAGGCATTTAATAAGGATTATGCCGATTTTTTTGGTTATACATCATTTGAAGTACAAACAGGCTCAATGGTACCTGCCATTAATATAAATGATTTAGTTATTGTTAAAATAGATAATTCCCCTAAGATTAATGACATAATTACTTATAAAAAAGGTAATTCATTTATAACTCATAGAGTTGTAGAATCATATAAGGAAACTTATGTTACTAGAGGAGATGCTAATAATACTAAAGATGATGCTATTACTAAATCACAAATAGTTGGTAAAGTAATAAAAGTAATACCTAACTTTGGAACTATTAGAAAGACTTTACTTAATCCATTAGTATTAGTAACATTGATAGTTTGTATATTTATATTAAGTAGATTATTTAGTAATAAGAAAACTAGTATAAAAGATACCATTTCTAAGAAAAAGAAACCAAAACTAAAAGAAGAAATAGAATTAATGGAAGAAGAATTAGATAAACCTATCGCAGTAAATATAACTGAAATAGAAGAAGAAAAAGAAGACGAAGAAATAGAAGATGAAGAAATAGAAGAATTAAAAAGAGCTATTTCTGAAGAAAACATTAATGTAGAAGATGAAGATGAAGAAAAAACAATCTACTTTAGAAAAATATCTGTAGATAGTAGTGATCTTAATCCAGAACTTCCAGTACTTATAGAAGAAGAACCAGAAGAACCAATATTAATAGAAGAAGTAAATGAAAAAGATGAAGAAATAAAAATTGAAACATTAAGAAGAAAACATAAAAAATTTAATACAGTAATAGAAAAAGCAGTATTCATAAAAGAAGAAGAAATAAATGAAATAATTAATGTATTAGATGATGAAAAACAAAAAACAAATGAAGCTACAATAAAAGATAGTTTTCTAAAAATATATATAGATGGTAAATACTATAATCATTGCGGAGATGTAGTTATCGATTATAATTCTAAAAATGTATGTTCAAAACTAGAAAAAATACTAAGTGATGAAGCTATAAAAATGATTAAGAATTATAAAGGTAATGATGTTAAGTATGAATATAAAGTATTAAAATATAAAACTTTATTAATACTAATAACTAATATAGAACAAATTAATTTAACTATAGAAGATATTGATTCTAAAGCAACACAATATAAAAAGAAAATATCTAAATACTTAGATATTGAAACAAAAGAATTAAATGAAAAAATAAAAGAAATATTTAGAATTCAAAAAGTATATAAAAAGATTATGAGTGATACACTTGAAAGTGTAGATACTAATACATTTGAATTACACTATAATCAATTAAGTACAAATAAAAATATATATGGCTTAGTACTAGAACATAATATTAGTTTTAGTAAAGTATATAGTAATTATATAATTTCTAAGACTTATGATGAAGGCGTAGTAGCAGAAGATAAAATACTAGTAATATTAAATATAGTACTTAGTAAAATAGCTAGTGATATGATGAATAGTAATTTTAAAAATAAATATTTATTATATTTACCTGCATCACTATATGAGAAAGATAATAAACTAAATCATATATTAAAAATACTAGAAGATGAATTCGTTAAGAATAGTGTATTAATACTTATTAAGAGTAGTGTAATACTAAAAAACAAGAAAATAATTAAAGATATTAAAAAACTAGGATATCAAATAGCAATAGTATATGATAATGTATCTCCAAAAGATAAAAATGACTCAATATTTGCATTAGCTACATATTTATTTATAGATAAAAAACTAAAGAAAGAAGTTAGTTTTGATGTAGTAGATTCAAAAACAATAATATATGAAAATATATTAGATAAAGTTGATATACCTGGGGGTGATGAATAATGAATACGTTTTTTAGATTTTTCTATGAATTCACATCAATATTTGTAGAAGGCTTTATAAGTATATTTGAAGGTATAGGAAAAGGCTTTGCAAAGATGTTTGGATTCAACGAATATGCTAAAGTTATAGATTCATACAAAAATCACTTTACTGGTGGAGATTGGGTATTTGTTATATTATCTATTTTATGCTTAGTAGCTATAGTATTATTAATAGGATTCTTAATATTCTTTATAATTAAGAAAATAATTAGAAGAGCTACATCAAATATTAGTAAAGATGAATTACTAGAAGAAGTAGCAAACCTAAATGAACAAGTGGTTAAGTTAATGAAAGAAAAAGATGAATTAATGGCTATGAAAGTTTCTCAATTAGGTCTAAAACCTGGAGAAGAAGGAGAACAACCTGAAGAAATAGATGAAAATGCTGATACTAGTATAAGATTCCCTAAACTAACAATGATAGATGCTAAGTATGCTAATACTAGTCCTAAGAAATATGATAGTAATTATACATTAGATGGTTTAATAGAAGATTTCAGATGCTTCGCAGCATCTAAATTAAATCTATACTATGATGCAGTACTTTTAAGATCATTCTTTGCAGGACTTGCTTGTGGTAAATTAATAATCCTACAAGGTATCTCTGGTACAGGTAAAACTTCCTTAGCCTATGCTTGGGGGAAATTTGTTAAGAAAGATTCATGTGTATCTTCAGTAGAACCATCATGGAGAGATAAATCAGATTTTCTAGGATACTTCAATGAATTTAGTAAAAAGTTCAATGAAACAAAAGCTTTAGGTGAAATATATGAAACAAGTTTTGATGATGACATTCATACGATCATTCTAGATGAAATGAACTTAGCACGTGTTGAGTATTATTTCGCAGATATATTATCTATTCTAGAAATGCCAAATAAAGATGAATGGTTGGTAGATATAGTACCATCATCTTGGCCAAATGATCCTAAAAGAATTGTTGGTGGTAAATTAAAATTGCCAAGCAATCTATGGTATATAGGTACAATCAATAACGATGAATCAACATTCATGGTTACAGATAAAGTATATGACCGTGCTATGCCAATAGATATTAATAATAAGGTTGAACCATTTAAATGTAGAGAACAAGAAGCAATAGATATTAATTCAAGTTACTTATATTCATTATTTGATGATGCAGTAGCAAAACACCCATTATCTTCTAAAGGTTTAGACCAAGTAAAAGAAATGGATGATTACATAATAGAACACTTTAGAATTGCTTTCGGTAACCGTATTATGAAACAATTAAATATATTTGTTCCTGTATATGTAGCATGTGGAGGAACTGAAGTAGAAGCAATCGATTACTTTATATCTAAAAAAGTATTAAGAAAATTTGATTCATTAAGTGTATCATTCATAAGAGATGAAGTAGATCCATTTATCAATTTCTTAAATAAGAAATATGGTAAAGGTACTATGAAAGAATGTATAAATTATGTAGAAAATATTAAAAAGAATATATAGGAGGGGTAATAAATGGGTAAGTTTTATGATTCTATTGATCACGAACTTGTCGATAAAAGAGATTCGTTTCTTAAAAACATAGATTCTGATATGCACTATATACTAAATCGTAAAAGCGATACTATATCATTTGATTGGCTAGATGTAATTGAAAACGCATGCCCATTTATTGATAATATCGTAAGATATCCCAAAGTAACGCTTGTTGACGATGAAAGAATAGTAGAAATTGAAAAAGCTAAAAAGATTACAGCTGATAGTATAAAAGATTTATCTAAACACCCAGATTTTATAAATGATGTAGAAGATGATGGTGAAGTAAATATATCAAAAATACTAGATGTTAGAAAAGAAGAAACTCATAACATATATGAAAATAGGTTCTTATATACATTAATTAAAGATTTAGATTCTTTCATGTATGATAAAGAACAAGAATTAGCAGATCTAGATTTATCAGATCATAAAAAGTTAGAATACTTTTCTACTACAATGTGTGAAGATGAAAAAATTGATATTCAAATTAAAATATTAGCAGGAAAAGCTAATGGTGAAAATGCTAGTAATATGAGATCTCTAGTAGAAGAAGAAAAAGAAAGAATTAAAAAAGTTAGATTCTATATAACAAGTTGGCTTAGAAGTGAATTAGTTAAAGAACTAGAAAAAGCACATGTTCAATTAGTTAATCCACCAGTACAACCAACAAACGTTATTTTAAAAAATCCTAACTTCCAAGAAGCAGTAAAACTATGGGAATATGTTAGAAGTCAAGAAAGATTTGCTGGTGCAAAGAAAAGAACTATGGAAAGTGAAGGAAACCAAGCACTATTAGGATACTTAGATGATGCTTTCTTAACTTCATACTTTGTATTAGATTCCATCTCATATAAGAAAAAAGAAGAAAAGGAAAAAATACTAAAATATGCAATTGTATTACTTTCAGAAGAAGTTTATAGAACCATAACTTTATTACAAGTAAATGGTATCGATATAACAGAAGAAGAATTACTAGATGCCTTATCTAAGTTAGTTAAAAAAGAAAGTAACAGTCGTTTGGTTGGTATAGAAGATATTAAAAAGAAATTTCAATCAGAGATTGATGAATACTTAAAAAAGGCAAAGAAAGGTTTATAAAATATGAAAAAAGTAATTTTAAAAGTATTAAAGTATTTCTTTATTATAATCTTTGTATTATTTGTATCAATGGTATGTCTACAAAGATTTAGTAATAATAGAATATCAATGTTTAATTTTAGACTATTCACAGTTATTTCTGGAAGTATGGAGCCTAAGTATAAAATAGGAGATGTATTAGTAGCTGTAGAAACAAAACCAGAAGATATTAAAGTTGGAGATGTAATTAGTTATTTAGGTAATAAAGGCAGTTTTGCTGATAAAGTAATTACACACCAAGTAATTAAAATAGAAAAAGGTAGTGATGGTAAATATTACTACCATTCAAAAGGATTAGCTAATGCTATAGAAGATCCTGTAGTAGGTCAAGACCAATTATATGGTGTAGTTAAATATAGAGTAGTAACTCTTTCATTTATATATAAAATAGTAGGTACACCATTAGGATTCTTTATATTTGTAGTTGTACCTATATTATATATAATAGGTTCAGAATTAGTTACTTCATTATTAGAAAAAGAGGAAGAAAGAAGAAAAAAATTAAAACAATAAAATAGAAAGGGTGATATTCATGCTTTCTAAAAAGAAGAAGGTATATTTAAAAATAAATATCGTCTCAATTCTATTTACTGTTATATCCCTAACATCAGTAACACTTGCCTGGTTTGCGTATAGTGGATTAGTAGATACAAGAACTGAAATAGGAGTAAAAGCTTGGTACATAGAATTTGAAAAAGATAATGAACCTGTATCTAATAATATAGTAATATCCTTAGAAGATATATATCCAGGCATGGAACCTAAAAAAGAAGAAATAACTATAAAGAATATGGGTGATGTAGATACAAAACTAAAATATCGCATCAGTAAAGCTCGTATATTAGATTCTAACGAAGATTATTATGAATTAAATAATAATGTGACTAGTGAGTATATAGAAGATGCTCTTTCACATAATTATCCATTCCATATAGATATTAATCTAAGTAAACTATATATAGATTCTGGGGAGAATGCTACATTTGAAGTAAGTGTAACATGGCCATTAGATTCAGGAAATAATGCTTTAGACAGTTTATGGGGGAACAAAGCATTCCAATATAGTCAAACACAAGAAGAGTTAGAACCAGAAGAAAAAAGTCCTGCAATAGAAGTTAATATAAATGTAACTGCAGAACAAGCTATAGATGATTTAAATAGTATAGATAAGAATTTTTTATTAGGAAAGAAAATAAAATTCAATACTGCCACAGGAGAAACTTGTACTACAGGTGCTACATGTATAGATACATATGTTATAGATACATATAACATAGTAGATAATCAATACGTTAATCTATTACCAAGTAGTGATTTAGGGAATGGGACATTCTTAGAATATCAAAGTATTAATCCAAATTGGCATACAGAATTTAGATTACTATCAGCCACTGACGTATTAAAAGTATTATCTTTAGATATAGATAATTCAGTAGTTAAAATAAATGGTATATCAGATTCAATAATTGGTAGAGTATTAACAGATACTAGAGCAAATAGTATTATAAATAACACAGTAACAAACAATGGCTATTTCTCATATACAAGTTTTAATTATCTAAAACATAATTCTTGTATATGGACAAGTGATAACTATAATGATATGGGATTTGCTTTAGACGATACTAAATTATATGGAGAAAACAAAAATACAGAGTGCAAAATGATCCCTGTATTACATGTATTAAAAAGTAAATTAGTAGAATAAACTACTAATTTTTTTTATGATATTTTTTGTTCGAATGATAGATTTGTAGTTATAGTTATACTATCATGAGTAGCAGCATATGAATTATCTTCTTCATCATTCATTTCTTCACCATCATCAGTATCATACCATTCAAAATAAATTCTAATAGTAATTACACCAAAACCTTCATCATAATCAAATGTTTCATCAATTCTATTATCTTCTATATCTATTTCTTCACCATCATCTATAGTATAGCTTTTAATCTTTAAATCAGCCATATCATCATTGTCTAATGTAAGATGTAGGTCAAAAGATGTTTCAACGTTTGTAGCGTCTATTTCGATATCATAATAACCTAAACTAGATGGAGCAAGTTTACCAGCGGCCACATTTTTATTCTCAATAATATTTGGAGTAATATCAAGAGATCTAACATCACTTCTAGTAATGTCTTCACCATTGATTAAGATTTGCCATTTAGCAAAGTCTAATGTAACATCTCCATTGGCATCTGCTGCATATCTAGAATAAGTAGTACTTATAATAGACAATGAAAAAGCTAAGGTAATGATGCCAATCAATATCTTTAGTCTTGTTTTCATAGACAGACGCCCCTTTCTAGTTATAATTATATATATAATTATACATCTTAAATGTAAACCTGTGTCAATGATAGTGTAAATAAAATGTCACTAGACACAAATATATGTAAAGTAATAATACTTCATAAATATAGAACATTTAGGAAAGAAAAGAAGAGTAAGAAAAATTATCTCATAAGAAAAATAAAAAGACTAATACAAAAAATAAAAAATTAATAAACAATTAATATGAAAAATACTAGTTTTTTATTATACTAAAAAAGTATAGCTGTATAATATGTGTAAAAGTATTTATATATAGTGTAAATCGAACAAATTAAACAAATACTAAGAAAATGTTTTTTTATAAAGGAAAATTAAAAATAGTATTTACACAAAAAATAAAAAAATAAAAAAATATATTAAAAAAACATTTACTTTAATTCTAATTTAATATAAGATTAAATTAACAAAGGTTAAAGGAGAAGAAGTAAATGGAAAAAGATATTTTAAATGACATCGTAGTAGTAAAGAGAAGTGGACAAAGAGTTAACTTTAATGATACTAAAGTTGCTATAGCTATCAAGAAGGGATTTGATAGTGTCTATGAAGACTATGATGAAAAAGCTGTTAATAAAGTAAAAGAGAGCGTTATTAACAATATTTGCAAAAAATATAAAGATAGAAAGACAATTGGTGTTGAAGATATCCAAGATCTTATAGAAGCCGAACTAAAAAGATTAAAATATGATGAAGTATATGAATCATATAAAGGATATAGAGAAAGACGTGCAGCATCACGTGAAGCATTCGTTGAAAAACAACAACATAAATTTGTTAAAGCTATTGAATCATTAGGATTAAAAAGTGCAGCAGAAGAAAATGCTAAAAGAGAAAATGCAAACGTTGATGGAGATGGACCAATGGGTACAATGTTACATTTTGGTTCTACAGTATCAAAAGAATTTGCAAAAGCTTATTTAATGGATAGTAAATATGCAAGAGCTCATGATGAAGGAGCAATTCATATTCATGACTTAGATTTCTGGGCTATGGGTACTACAACTTGTACACAAATAGATCTAGATAAATTATTTAAAAATGGATTCTCAACAGGACATGGATATTTAAGAACACCTAATTCAATTGCTGCTTATGGAGCACTTGCTGCAATAGCAATTCAATCAAATCAAAATGAACAACATGGTGGACAAAGTATTCCAGCATTTGATTACTACATGGCACCAGGTGTATTAAAAACATTTAAAAAAGAATATAAACAAGAATTATCTGAATTATTAGATTTTGAAGGATTTGCTGAATATATTAATTTTGATAAAGTAGTAGAAACTATTAATAAATTAGAAAGTATAGAATTCGACCTTGAAATATTTAAATCATTCTATTCTAAGAGTAAAAAAGTAGAAGAAATATTTAAAGCAGGATATGAAAATGCAATAGCTAAGACTGATAGACAAACATTCCAAGCTATGGAAGCATTTATTCATAACTTAAACACAATGCATTCAAGAGCTGGTGCTCAAGTACCATTTAGTTCAGTAAACTTTGGTACTGATACTTCTCCAGAAGGAAGAATGGTTATTAAGAATTACTTATTAGCTACAGATGAAGGATTAGGACATGGAGAAACTCCAATATTCCCAATCTCAATCTTCAAAGTAAAAGAAGGA
>JAFZPS010000069.1 GCA_017550205.1 Bacilli bacterium
CTTTTTATTACTTCATAATCATTATATTTAACCTTTTTATCACCTATTGCCATATAGTTGTCACGCCCTTTCCCAAGTATTAAAACTACATCTCTCTTACAAGCAATACTAAGTGCATAATTAATGGCTTCTTCTCTATCAGTTATCCTAATATAATCAAGATTATCTCCTACCATTTCATCAATAATAGTATCTACAGATTCATATCTAGGATCATCCATAGTAAATATAGCAATATCAGACTTTTCTATTACCATTTTACCAATAATTGGTCTTTTAGATGTTTCTCTTCCACCAGCACACCCTGTAACAGTACTTACTCTATCATAATCCTTAAAAGTATTAAGAATATTCTCTATTCCATTAATAGTATGAGCATAATCTAAGATAATAGTATAATCTTGACCAAAATCTAACTCTTCACATCTACCACTAATAGGTTTTAGTTTCTTAATATTACTAATTAACTCTTTAGAATCTACTCCATACAATAAAGATATAATAAAAGCCATTACTACATTATAAACATTATATTCTCCCTTTAAATTACTAGTAATAGAATATTTCATATCTTTATATTTAAGTTCTATTAATACACTTTTATTAATATAAGATATATTTTTTATTGTAAAATTTACATTGTTTTTACCAAAAGAATACATATTTTGACATTTTATTCTTTGTAAATTTACGTCATCACCATTAATAACTACATAAGAATCATCCTTTATTAAATCAAGTAACTTCATCTTACACTTAACATAGTTCTCAAAACTACCATGTACATTCAAATGATCCCCAGTAATATTAGTAAACCCTACAATATCAAACTTAATATTATCTACTCTATTATGTAGCAATGCTTCACTAGAAACTTCCATTACTACTGTCTTAATTCCAGCATCCTTTATTTTTCTTAAATCACTATATAACTCACTAATACAAGGAGTAGTATTACTAGTACTAATAGTTTTACCATTAATAGTAAGACCATTAGTACCAATATATGCACTATTCTTTATTAATCGACTAATAATAGTAGCCGTAGTAGTCTTACCATCAGTACCTGTTATTCCTATAAAAGAAAAATCATCTAAGTTTATATCATAAAACTTTAAACAGATATTTTTATAATACTCGTCTATATTATCCACAATAATATGTGGAAAAGGAAAATCTATTTCTCTATCTACCACTAGAAATACACAACCATTATCAATAGCATCTTTAATATGATCATAATGGTCTACATTAAATCCTTTAGTAGCCACAAATATATAACCAGGTTTAACTAATCTAGAATCATCTACAATACCTGTAATATCAATATCTAAATCACAATCAATTAATTCTCGTAGTTTCATATTATCCCTCTATTTATTATACGTATATTATAACAAAAAAAGAAGCTAAAATTCTTTTATATATGTTTTAATATTCTCAGCTACTTCTATTAAATCACCATCATACTTATAATCTGCAAAATAATCATATGAAGTACTGCCTTGATTAACTATAAATAATTTCTTATTTCTTCCCATATAAGTTTTCTTATTAGATATAAATCTTCTTACGAGGTTAGCAGCAGGATCAACACTTAACTTAGTACCCAAAACAAGTAAACTATCACTATAATCAATCTTTTCTCTAGAAGAATTTAATAAGTATGCATTCACTGGTTCATCGTATAAGATAATATCTGGTCTAATAATACCACCACATGCACATTTAGGAACTATATCCATACTACTTATGTCTGATAATGAGTATTTTTTACCGCATTCCATACAATAGAATCTACTGGCATTACCATGTAATTCAATAACACCCTCTGTACCTGCCATTGCATCTAGACCATCGATATTTTGAGTTATAACGCCACGTACTATACCGTTTTGTTGTAGAGAAGCAATCATCTTATGCATTAAGTTAGGCTCATATTGACCTGTAATAAGTTTTTCTCTAAAGAATTTATAAAACTCAAGTGGGTTCTCATACATAAAATGTCTTGAAAGAATCTCTTCAGCATTAATATTTTCTTTATATAAACCATTTTTACCTCTAAAGTCCTTTATTCCACTAGCAGTAGATAATCCAGCTCCAGTAAATACCGTCATCCCTTTTTTATCTATACTTTCAAATAATGCTTCACTAAACTCATCAATACTCATAATCTCGCCTCCTTGTAAGAGGTATTATAACACAAAAAAAGGAGATTACTCTCCTTTTTTATTACTTTCAGAAATATCAAAGTATTCTCTTACTTTCTTTTCTAATTCATTAGCAAGCTCAGTATTATCTTTTAATAATAACTTAACGTTTTCTTTACCTTGTCCTAGTTTTTCTCCATTGTATGAATACCATGCACCAGTCTTTTCAAGAATACCCGCTTCACTAGCCATATCAATGATTTCACCTTCTCTTGAAACTCCTTCTCCATACATGATATCAACCATACAAGATTTAAATGGTGGAGCAACTTTGTTTTTAACAACTTTAACACTTGTTTTGTTACCAACAACTCCATCACCCATTTTTAATTGTTCACATCTTCTAATTTCAAGTCTTACACTTGCATAGAATTTTAATGCTCTACCTCCAGTAGTAGTTTCTGGATTACCAAACATAACTCCCACTTTTTCTCTTAATTGGTTAATAAATATTACTGTAGTATTTGTCTTACTAATAGTACCATTTAACTTTCTTAAAGCTTGAGACATAAGTCTTGCTTGAAGACCTACATGAGAATCTCCCATCTCACCATCTATTTCAGCTTGAGGTACAAGTGCAGCTACTGAATCGATTACTATAATACTAATAGCTTCACTTCTAACTAAAGCATCACATATTTCTAATGCCTGTTCTCCTGTATCTGGTTGAGATAAAAGTAACTCATCAATGTTAACACCTAATCTCTCAGCATATACTGGATCAAGTGCATGTTCTGCATCTATGAAAGCAGCTCTTCCACCTAACTTTTGATGTTCAGCAATTGCTTGTAATGCAAAAGTTGTTTTACCACTAGATTCAGGTCCATATATTTCAATAATTCTTCCCTTTGGGTATCCTCCAACTCCTAATGCAACATCTAATGATAAAATACCACTTGATACTACATCAACTTTCATATGTTTATTTTCTCCAAGCTTCATAATTGAACCTTTACCAAATTGTTTTTCAATATCATTTAATACTTGTTCTAAAGCTTTATCCTTATCTTTATTTGTATCTTTACTTACAGCCATTTTATATCCTCCTCGTAAATAACTTACAATACCATTGTATAATCATATTTTATGTTTGTCAATACTTTTTTCGAACATTTGTTTTTATACTTTACATATCTATTTTTCCTTGAAAAATAAAGATTCCCTAATAATTAGGGAATCATTTTTTTGTTTTCTTATTCTTTTTTTATAAAATTTCTTCTTTTACTGAAACTAGCTTTTTATATTGTATATAATATTCTACTGCACTAACTACTGCCATTATACATGCAAAATATAATAAGAATAAATCTACTCTAATATTTATAAACTCAAATGGCATATTATAGAAGAATACTAATGTAGTTCCAACCATCATAGTAGCAGTCTTCCATTTACCACTTTTAATAGCAGCTACTACTTTACCTTTACTTGCTGATTGCATCTTAATAGCATCAACTACTATATCACGAGTTATATAAATAACTGGAATAATTACTGGGATATACCCGTTACATGCAAGTAATATTAATATTGGACTTACTAATACTTTATCAGCAATAGCATCTAACATTTTACCTGTATCTGTAACTAAATTATATTTTCTAGCTATATAACCATCTAAAAAATCAGTTAAACTAGCTATTATAAATATAACTCCAGCTATTAAATAATTTAATTCTACTATAATCCCACTAATTTCATACTTAGGAAAATTAAATCCAAAGAAATCAAATGGTATAGCAAGTAAAGCAATAATTACTGCTGTTAAGAATAATCTTGCTACTGTAATTTTATTAGGCAAATTCATATACTGTTACATCTCCTTTTAATTCATCAGTTCTTTCAGGTGTTTTATTCATAAAATTAAGTATTATAAAAATAATAAGTATTATTAACAAAACTCCAGTTATAAACCAAACAATAGGCATAAAATTAAACTTTTCTTTATACTCCTTAGTATATGGAGATTTTACTTTTTTAGCCTGTTCTTCACTTTCTTTTTTCTTTTGAGCAGCTGCTATATCCTCTAAAGAAATTTTTGATGTATGTTGAAATAAAAAATTATTAAACTCATCTAATACTTTATCAGATTTTAATCCCAAGTATTTAGCATAAAGTTTAATATAATTTCTTAATTCATAAATATCTTTAAAAGCTTTTACATTACCACTTTCTATATTCTCAAGTTGTGATGTTGAAAGTTCCAAATCTTCACAAGCTTCAGTAATACTTACACCATTACCAATTCTTGTTTGTTTTAAATACTCCCCTAACTCTTTCATATGACACCTCTAATTAAACAATATAATATAAATAAGCCATGTTCCGTTCCCTTACGGGCGACAAACATTTATCTACCTTCCGGTCCCTAACTCCATTCAGTTCTTTCGTTAGGACTCTCCTACCAATTTTGGATTTCTCACTCGCGGAGTTTACCACGTTTCAGCCTTCTCTTTCGAAAAGGATCGTTTCTGCGGCACTTTATGGGATATTCCATATCTAATGACTTAGGAAATCTCCCGTCGTTAGCTAAGCTACCCTAGGTTATTTTTTTCCTAGGCACGAACACTACAACCATCGCAGGTATGTGTGAGCATGGACTTTCCTCAAGGGTCTCAAGAACCCCAGCGTTTGTCTATATATTATTTGTCTTCTTCTTCTACATTATTTTTTTGACCATAAACCATCTTTTCAAGTTGAGAAAGTCTTCTCATAATATCTACATTAGTAACTTCATTACCATTAGATGCTACTTCCATATTTAACTTAGTATTACGTAGTTCTTGTTTTAAACTCATAATTTCACTAAGTAAATCTGCTTTTTCTTTCTCTAAACTATTAATGATTTCTAAGAATTGTTCATAATCACCAATAATATCATCAAGAAATTGATCTACTTCTTTTAAACGATAACCTCTTGTATCAATTTTAAAACTTTTTTCTAAGATATCCTTAGGCATGAATTTAATTCTATTTTGATACATAATATCACCAATCCCTTACAGTAATATTATTTCATTTTTTCTTATTTCTGTCAATTATTAACCCATTTTTTAATACCAATATCTTAGCATTTTTAGTATTACTAATC
>JAFZPS010000007.1 GCA_017550205.1 Bacilli bacterium
GTAGCTTCTTGAATCTTTAAGATAGAAGCAGCTTCAGCTTCAGCTTTTTTAATCTTAGCTTCTTTTTCAGCATCAGCTCTAAGAATTGTACTTTCTTTTTCACCTTCTGCTATAAGAATCGCAGCTTTCTTTTCACCTTCTGCTTTTAAGATAGCTTCACGTCTTTCACGTTCAGCTCTCATTTGTTTTTCCATTGATTCTTGAATATCTCTTGGAGGTAAAATGTTTTTAACCTCTACACGATTTACTTTAACTCCCCAAGGATCAGTAGCTTCATCTAAGATACTTCTCATCTTAGTATTAATTACATCTCTTGAAGTTAATGTTTCATCTAATTCAAGTTCACCAATTATATTACGAAGTGTAGTTGCAGTTAAATTCTCAATTGCATTAATTGGGTTTTCTACACCATATGAATATAATTTTGGATCAGTAATTTGAAAATAAACTACTGTATCGATTTGCATTGTAACATTATCTTTTGTGATAACTGGTTGTGGTGCAAAGTCTTTAACTATTTCCTTTAAACTAACCTTATTTGAAATTCTCTCAATAAAAGGTATTACATAATGCATACCAGTTTGCATAGTTCTATGATATGCACCTAATCTTTCAATTACATAAGCTTTTGATTGTGGAATTATTTTAATTCCTGAAATAAAGATAACTACTAAAATTATTAAAATTACTATACCTAACATATTATTTTTTCTCCTTTTCTACAATTAATTTTACTCCATCTATAGATAATACTTTAACTCTTTCTCCTACTTCGATTACATCTTTACTAGAAGCTGTCCAAGTATTTCCATACACTTTTACTTCTCCATATTTGTTTTTATCAATCTTTTTAGTTACATCCCCTACTTTACCAATAACTCTATCAGAATTAGTAGGTTCTACTTCAAATTTTTTAAACTTCTTTATTAATGGTTTTGTAATTAATAAAGCAATTACACTTACTACTACAAACACAATACTTTGAATCAAAATAGAATCTGTAAATATTGTAGTTATAATAGCAGCTATTGCACCTATCGCAAACCATATAGTAACTAAGTTTACTGTTACTAATTCAATTAGCAATAATATTACGAATGCTATAAACCATCCTATAACCATAACTTCACCTCACTATCATTATATTACAATTTACTTAGTTTTAACATTATCTTTTTCATGTTTTTCTAAGTATCTGATTTCAATGTCATCTCCACCAATACTTCTAGCAACATCCTCAGCCTTAATTAGAGATTTTTCATCATTAATTAGCTTAGTATCATAAGATGATGTAACAATTACTAAACCATCTTTTGTAATTAATTGTAATTGTTCTCCTTCATAATCATTCCAGTGTTTAACTTCTACAATAGTAGCAGTATTCTCATGGAATATAATAGCTTTATTATATTTTAATTCAAAATCCATTACTTGTTGATTACATCCAGTAGTTAATACTGCAGTAGCTAATAATCCTGTTGCTGCTAAAGCAACTGCCTTCTTTCTAATATTTAAATTTTTTGCTTTCATTTTTCATCCCTCCTGTCCTGTAAGGGCATAAAAAAGCAAGACCCTTACATCTGTAAAAGTCTTGCTCCATATTACTACTTTTCATCCGGATTAAATCGTCTTGACGAATGAAAAACATTCAAACAATTGAATGGGAACTACTCCCTCTTAACTGTTTTTATTGTAGCATAAAAACCCCAAAAAGTCAATGATTTAGACTTGTATATAAACCCATTATAATGTATAATTATATATACAAGGTAGGAGAAATGCTTATGAAATTAAATCAAAAACAAGCACGTATACTTTCATCTACATTAACAGTTTTTAGTATCTTCATGATTGGTAGTGGTATTGTTTTAAATATACAAAATAAGCCAATAGTAAATACTAAATATGTAGTAAGCGTTGAAAAGAAAAAAATTGCTGAAGCTCAAGCAAAAACAGATGAAATAAAAGTTAAAGATTTAGAAATAGAAATAAACAATCCTATAAGTGTTAATATTAAAGACTATTTAGATAATATTGAGAAACTACAAGAATCTACAATAAAACAATTAAAACTAGATACATCATTAGTTAATATTAATCAAGCTGGTACTTATAAATATACAATTACTTATGGTAAGAAAAAATATATAGGTAATATTAAAGTAAAAGAAAAAGAATTACCAAATGTAACTCTTACATTAAAAAGTATAAAATTAAAAACAAAAGAATCTCTATCAAGTAATCCAAGAACTTTCATTGAAGGTGAAATTACTGATGAAGTATATAATAATTTAACACTAGATATATCTAAAGTAGATACGCAAAATCAAGGAGATTATACATATTATATTATTTATAAAGGTGTTACATATCAAGGAAAAGTAGAAGTAAGAGATCCAGGACCAACAATTATAGCTCCTGAATCAACAACAACTTGTCCAAATGATGCTAAATTAGATGGAACAACTTGTAAATGTAATGATGAAAATAAAGAGTATGATAAAGACTCAAAGAAATGTATAGAAAAACAAAAAGAAGAAGTTACTCAGTAACTTCTTTTTTTTAACTTAAATTTATAATTTCTCCATTTTCAACATCTATTAATTCATAATTAGGTTTTTCTGGTAACCCAGGCATAGTTAGTATATCACCTAGATATACTGTTAAGAAACCTGCACCTAAATATAATTGAACATCTTTAACAGTAACTTCAAAATCAGTAGGTGCACCTAATTTATTTTTATCGTCTGAGAAGGAATATTGTGTTTTGGCTACACAAATTGGAAGATTAAGTATTTCATTTTTATCTAAAAAGCTTAATTTACTCATAGCCTCATCACTAAATTTAACTTCATTGGCACCATATATTTCCTTACATACCTTATTTATCTTATCAACATAACTCTCTTCTAATTCATATAAGTATTTAAAATTAGTATTACTATCTTCAAGAATCTTATTAGCTAAATCAATAGAACCTTGTCCACCAGTACTATATGAATCACATACTGTACATACATAATTATTATCTGCACAATGTTTCTTAAATACTTCTATTTCTTTATCACTATCAGTATTATATTTGTTTAAACAAACAATTACATCAACACCAAATTTCTTTAAATTAGAATAATGCCTATCTAAATTAGCAAAACCTTTTTCTAATGCTTCAAAATTCTCATCATAAATACTTCCACTACATCCACCATGATATTTTAAAGCTTTAATAGTTGCTACTAAAACCACTTTATATGGTGTTAAATCACCAACTCTACATTTAATATCAAAGAACTTCTCAGCACCTAAATCAGCACCAAAACCAGCTTCAGTAACAACATAGTCAGCAATACTCATCGCAGTCTTAGTAGAAATTATACTACTACAACCATGAGCTATATTTGCAAATGGTCCACCATGAATAAATGCCGGATTATTTTCTAGTGTTTGAACCACATTAGGCATCAAAGCATCTTTTAATAAAGCTACTAATGATCCTTCTATATTTAAATCTCTTACATATATATATTCATCTTTACTATTAACTCCTATAACTATACGTCCAAGTCTTTCACGTAAATCATCTAAATCACTAGCTAAAGTAAATAAAGCCATTACTTCACTAGCAGCAGTAATAGTAAAACTATCATCCCTAGTTTCTAATTTAATTCTACGAAGAACTCTATCATTAACATCTAAACATCTTTTAAATAATACCTTCTTAATATCTAACTTATTACCAAAATATATATGATTATCAATAGCAGCACTAATTAAGTTATTAGCACTAGTAATTGCATGTAGATCACCAGTAAAATGAAGATTAATATCATCCATAGGTACTACTTGAGATAAACCTCCTCCAGTAGCTCCTCCTTTAAATCCAAATACAGGTCCCATAGAAGGTTCTCTTAAACATACAATACTTTTTCTATTTAAACTACATAATGCATCATGTAACCCAATACTAACAGTAGTCTTACCCTCTCCATATGGAGTTGGACTCATCGCAGTAACTAATATTAATTTAGGATTATGATTTTCTTCTTTATATTCCTTTAAATCAATCTTAGCTTTATATTTACCACATATATAAGTATCTTCTTCACTTATTCCAAGATTCTTAATAACTTCTATTATTGGTTTTTTTATACTTTTATTAGAGATTTCTATATCGTTCATCAAATCACCTCACACATAGATTATAACATGAATAATTTTTTTAATATATATAAACTTGTTTTTTCAATATATATATCTATATAAAAAATAATAATTCACTAAGTGAATTTTTATTTTTCATTAATATTATGTATTAAATTATAAAAAAGTCCAATTTGCATAATAAAAATAATAGTATTAATATCTAACTCATTAAGAAAAAGAAGGAGGGATTTTTATAAAAAAATTAAATATTTTCTTAATAATAATAACTTCTATATTTATAGGTAATTCTTTACTTATAAATGTAAAAGCAGAAACTGCAAGTTTTTACGAGGCTGAGTATATTGATAATATATATATGAATAAACATGATTATAATTCTCATATGATATATTTTCAAAAAGCTAGATTCTTTAGACAAACTAATACTAATGAATTTGCCTATTGTATAGAACCATTTCTATTCTTTAATGAAGAATCTTCATATGAATCAACCACAAAACCTACTAACCTAAGTGAATCACAAATAGATAGATTATCCAAAATAGCACATTTTGGTTATGGTTATAAAAATCATACTGAACCAAAATGGTATGCTATAACTCAGTTTATGATTTGGCAAGCAGCAACCAAAGGAGATTTCTATTTTACTGATTCTTTAAATGGTAATAGAATTAATGCTTTTCAAGATGAAATAAATGAAATTAATGCATTAATAGATGAATATAATAAAATACCTAGTTTTGATGAAGAATACACCATTATAAGTGGTAATAAACTAGTATTAGAAGCTAATCTAGATAATATAAAAGTAATAGGAGATAATATAGAAATAGAAGATAATAAACTAATTATTGATCCTATAAAAGAAAATACATATACATATAAACTAATAAAAGAAGATAACTACTATAATAAACCAGTTATATTCTACCAATCACCAAATAGTCAAGATCTAATAGAAACAGGAAATATAGAATCAAAATCCACATCATTTAAAGTAAATGTTATTAAAACAGAAATAGAAATAACTAAAATAGATAAAGACACTAAATCTATAATACCTAAAGGAGAAGCTTCATTAGATGGAGCAGTATATTCACTATATAATATAAACAATGAATTAGTAAAAGAAGTAGTAATAGAGAATAATCAAGCTATTATTGATTCCATCCCATTAGGAAAATACTATTTAAAAGAAAATAAAGCAGGAACAGGATATCTACTAGATACAAATACTTATGAAGTAAATATAACTAAAGAAAAAAGTAAACACCAAGTAATAGTAGAAAATAAAGTAATAGAAAAAACTATTACTATAGAAAAAAAGTATGGAGAAACAAATAATCTAAAAGAAGAATCTAATATAAGTTTTGAAATATATAATTCTAATTATGAAAGAATATCTACTATAACTACAAATAACCTAGGTATAGCTGAAATCATACTACCATATGGAAAATATATAATAAAACAAATAAATACTACAAATGGCTATAATAAAGTAGATGATATAACTATTAAAATAGATAATACTGATAATGAACTAATAGAATTAAAAGATTTAAAAATAGAAGTACCAAATACTAGTACAAATAACTATCTATTAATACTAATTCTTAAATACTTATTAGTTATATGGTAAAAAAATTATACATAATTCTATTATTACTAATAGTTATATCTACACCCTTATCCATAATTAAAATTAGTAAAGCAGAATCATATAATATAAATAATATATATGGTCAATTAATAATTAAAAAAATAAATCTAAAAGAAGAATTATTTCCAATTAATAGTAGTGAAAACACTATAGAGAAGCATGTCTCAATATTAAAAGAATCAAATAAAGATTTAATGATTATAGCAGCACACTCAGGAATAGGACCAATAGCATATTTTCAAGAATTAGATAAACTAGAATTAAATGATGAAGTAATATTAATTATTGAGAATAAAAAAGAAACATATATAGTAAAAGATATATGGGAAGAAAAAAAGAATGGTTATATTAATTTTAATAAAGAAACAAAAAAACAACTAATATTAACCACATGTAGCCCTAATAAAGAAGGATACCAACTCGTAATAAATTGCATAGAAAAAGAGTCTAATTAGACTCTTTTAATTGATTTAACGCCTCTTTTAATTGATCATCATTCTCATCACAACGATTTTTAGCAAATTCCTCACTAAGATTAACTGTTATAGTAGGTTTAACTCCTATATCATTAATAGATTCACCTTTAGATGTTAACCATTCTTCACTAGTATATTTAAAAGTAGTACCATTACTTAAAGTTTGTGTCTTTTGAACAGTACCCTTACCATAAGTAATATTACCAATAATAAATACCTTTTTATAATTCTCTTTAAAACATGAAGCTAAAACTTCAGAAGCAGATGCAGTAGCACCATCTATCAATACAGCGATAGGATATTTTCTGCTTTCTTTTGAATATGAATATACTTTTTCAATATGATTCTTAGATTTAATTTGATATAGAACAGTTCTACTATCAAAGAATAAACTTAATATTTGTTTAGTTTGTTGTAAGTGTCCTCCAGGATTACTTCTAACATCAATTATTAATGAATCTATTTTCTTATTTTCTAATGCCATCAATGACTTATAGAATTGTGAATAAGTATTAGCTGCAAAAGACTCAATTCTAATATATCCAATATTCTTTCCATCATATTCTATAATCTTATCAGTTACACTAACTAAATCAACAACATCACGTTTAAAATTATACTCTTTTTCTTTACCATCTCTTTTAATAGTAACCTTTACTTTAGTACCTTTTTTACCTCTAACTAAATTAGCAATTTTAGAACCATCAAGTCCCTTAACATCATCACCATTTACCTTAACAATAACATCTCCAACTAATAATCCAGCTTTTTTAGCAGGTGAATCATCAAACACCTCAATTATAGTAGTATAATCACCATCTTGTTGAATCATAACACCAATACCTACAAAAGAACCATCAATTGACTCATTAAATTCATCTGCCTCTTCACCTTCCATATAACCAGAATATGGATCTTCTAATGATTCTATCATTCCTCTAACTGCTGCATCAGTAAGCTCATTTTTATTAATATTTCCATAATAAGAATTAACTATATCATTATATGTAGATACAATTTCATTTAAATTAGAATCTCTACTAGTATTATTCTTACTATAGTTTATAAAAAATCCTACAATAACACCAAATAATAACGATATAATTATTACAAAAACAACCTCAAGAATAGTAAAAGAAGCTAATTCTTTACTTCTTAATTCTTTAGTTATAGTCTTTTTAATATTAGTAAAAAAACTCTTCTTTTTTTTCTTTTTTGTTAACTTCTTCATATTATCATCTTCCTATAAATAGAATACCATAAAAAACTAATCTTTAAAAGAAAAAAGAACTAATTTAAAATAGTTCTTATTTGTTCTTCACCCTCTATATAATCTACTACTTTCTTATTAGATACTTTTATAAGTGTAGGTCCATTAATCTTAAACTCACTAACCTTTGTAGGATTCTTATTAGATTCCTCTGAAGTAATATATTTCTTATTGAATGCACTACTCATATCTACTTTATATATAGGCAATTCTCCACTATAATTCTTAACAATTTCATCATATGTAGTACTATCATTACTTTCATAATATATTACAAAATAATCTCCTTTACCCATAGATAAACTTCTACCTAAAATAATTTTATCTTTAGATATTTCTACTACTTTCTCTTTATCAGTATCAGTATCTTTATGTTTATTAGTAATATATACAGTTAATATATAAAAACATAATAAGAATAAAATTACTCCTGCTACTATAAAGAACTTATCCATTATAGGACTATCATCACTAATTACTTCTTCAATTTTCTTTCTATTATTTATATTTCTTGTTCTGCTTTTACCTTTTGACATTTAATTCACCCAAAATAATTATAGCAAAATTATTTCATAGAAACAATACCACTAATACTTTGAGCAACCTCTACCATTTCAGATTGAGATAAAACATCACTAACCAAATAATAATCTACACCACCACTAGTCCAAGATAATGAATTACTAGTAGCTACACCTAAAGTATCCATAAGAAAACAAGGTTCTCCTAAAGTAGGTATAACTGTAAAATCAGGATAAATATCACTAGTCTCTTCTACTAATAAAAATGATTTTTCTCCATCATAATCCATAATCACTCTTTTACCATTTTCTTTATCTATTTTATCTTCATTAACAAGTTTAGTACCATTAGGTATATATAATGGATAAATAATATCATCTAAACTACTAGATTCACTTACTTCCTCTTCACTATTACCAACAATAGTATCTAAATCAAACTCATCATTCTTAAACTTATAAGAATAACTAATACTATCAAAATTCATAGTCATTGCCTCTACTCCATCATTATCATAAACAATAACCTTTTCAAAGTCTAAGTCATTTCCTAATACTACCTTTTGATAATCTAACTTAGTATTATTAATATATTTAACCTTACTCTTAAAGATATAACTATTATTACTCTTTTTAAATACAGTATCTTTATCTTCTTTTATATCATTTATTAAAGCCTTTAATAAGTATATTTGAGAATTATTATAAGGCCAATCACTTTGAAATTTAAAACTTTTATTCAAAGACGGTGTAAGTACATAAACCCCCTCTTTATTCTTTAAAATAACTTGTGTATGATCATTTGCTTTATTAGTTAGAATTACTTTATAATTATCTCCTTTATTATATACATCTATATTATAATCATAATTCTCATCATTATTAATAACATTTAAACTACCACTAAGTTTATAACCACTATTAACCTTCTTTTCTAATTCATTAATAATACTATCATTACTATACTTACCGCAACCAGTTAATACAAATAAACTAATAACCAACAAAAATATTATCTTTTTCATATTCCACCTCGTACTAAATAATATGAGAAAAATAATATTTTATACATAAAAAAAAGGAATTGTTTCCAATTCCTATTTTTGTGTAATTCTTACTTTTATTTTCTTAGTCTTAGAACCATAAGCAAGTTTTAAGTCACTACCTGTAACTTTAACCTCTACTTCATGTTCTCCAACTCCATAGTTAGTTAAATCTACATATGCAGTAATATCACTAGCAGTTATATCTTTAATAGCATCTTCACTACCTTTAACTACTACTGTAACAGCTCTATCAGATTCACTTAAAGCTTGAACTTTTAAGTTAGCAGCTAAGTTTTCAGCACCTACAGGTATATTTTCAATTTCTTTACTAGAAGAATTATCAACAGTAACTTTAATAGTCATAGTCTTATTAGATACTTCTGTAATACCTTTAGGTCTTTTTACAGTAACATTAAATTCCTTATCTCTATCTAATCCTTTAACATCAATTTCTACTTCTAATTGTTCTAGTTTTTCTACAGCATCTTGTGCACCATACACAGTAATCTTAGATATATTAGCATCCATTGATTTAATAGATTTACCAAATGCTAAATTACCCTTAGGTATTATTCTAATTGGTACTTCTTTACTTGGAGATGTAATAGTAACATTAGCTGTAACAGTCTTTGGAACTATTTCCACATCTACTACTTTACCATCATTATTATAAGCAACTAGAGGTATATCCTTAACAGTTATTTCACCTGCTTTAGGATTTGGTATATTTCTAACATCAATTAAAGCTTTAACACCAGCTACTTCTTTTAACTTATATTCTGCACCTTTAATAATTACTTCACTTCTATCAATTTCAGCATTACTAATATATAACTTAGTATCTAAAGCTTCTTGATGTAACACATCATAAGATAAAGCTCTATTCTCACTAACCTTTTCATATATAGTAACAGTAACTTGAGAAGGATCTAATTTATAATCTAATGATTTTAATCTTTGAGTATACTTTAAAGTAACTCTATGATTACCAGGTTTTAATCCTGTTAAATCAACACTAACACCCTTAGAAGGAGATTGCTTAGCTAAGAATATATGTCTTCTTTGACCAATTAATGTAATATCTACTTCTTTAGGTAAACCTTCTACTACATATAATTCTTCATTATATACCGCACTAACTGGTTGATTTGGTAATATTTCTGCATATTGATCTATCATAATATTAGATTCTTGATCTATTATGATAAATACAATAAATGCAAGTAATAAACTTATTATTAATAATGTTGATTTTTTACCAGAAACTTTATCAAAATTCTTAGTTAAATCTTTTAAAAGTTTCATTAATTTTAATATTAATTTAGTTAAGGGAGTTATTAACCATTTATCAAAGAATAATAGTATATTTTTAAATATTCTTACTATTGACTTACCTATCTTCTTCATAAATCTCTTCCTCTTTAACTTCTTCTTCATCTTCTATTTCAGCTTCTTGTTTAGGTCTTAATTCATCGATTAACATCATTCTAACGTCATCGATTGTTAAGTTATATAGCATTTCTCCCTTTAATGCTATAGAAACTCTACCAGTCTCTTCAGAAACAACTATACATATTGCATCAGATTCTTCTGCAACACCTAAAGCTGCTCTATGACGAGTACCTAAACGCCTATTGATTTTAGAACTATTACTTGTTGGGAATACTGCTCCAGCACAAGTAATTCTATCTCCTTGAATGATAACTCCACCATCATGTAATGGATTACCTTCATAGAATATTGCTATTAATAAGTCACTAGATAAATCTGCATATAATTTCTTAGCTTTATCTATATAATTACCTAAACTTATATCTCTTTCAATTACTATTAATGCTCCGATTCTCTCTTTTCTTAAATAATCAATAGCATTAACCATTTCATAAACCATTCTTTCTCTTTCATCAACAGTTAATACTTTATGTCTTCCAAGTAATTGACTTCTTCCTAATTGTTCAAGAATATTTCTAATTTCAGGTTGGAATATAATTATTAATGCAACAGGTCCCCATTGAATAATATAATCAAGTAAGTAACCTACTGTTATAAAACCTAACCAATCACTTATAATTCTAAGTATAATTACAAATGCTACTCCTTTAAATATTAAAGTAAGTTTAACATTATTTCTGATATTCTTTAATATATAATAGAATATAAACCATACTAATGAAATATCAACTAATTTTCTTAGTACATTTAATACATCAGATAAATTTATTACCATCACGTCATCTCCTAACTACGAGAAACACTAGTTTTCTATGCTAACCCCGTATGTAATATAATGATAACATTTTTAAAGAGATTTATCAACCCAAGATAATAAAAAAAGACCTAATTATAAGGTCTTTTTTTTCTAATATCTCTTGCTCTAGATTTAACGTATTGATTAGACTTATGTTTATCTCTAATTGTATTTTCTTTTATCTTTTCAATTACTCTAAAATCAACTGTTTTAGCAGTAGCTGAAGTATCAACTAATTTTAACTTTAACTTATCACCTAAATAATAATTAATATTATCACTTAATGATACTAAAGTATATGTCTCATCATTATATACATAATCTCCACCATAATAACGAGGTCTAATATTTCCTTCTAATAAATTTTCTAGTTGTACCCCAATGGATTTCTCACTTAAAGAAACTATAGTTCCTTCAAACTCTTCTCCTACATATTTACTTAAATATGATGCAGTATCCATATATAATACACTCTTCTCTAACTCTTCAGCTAATCTTTCCATAGCAGAAGATTGATTAGATATTTCTCCTACTTTACTAGCCCATTTCTTTTTATTTGCTTCTCTAATATCTTCATTTTCCTCAAAATAACATTCATCAGCTATTCTACTATTAGCTAAATCCGCTAAACGTCTAATAGGAGAAGTAAAATGTGTATAAACTTCAAATCCTGTTCCATAATGTCCTATATTAACGGGGCTATATGAAGCATGAGACATACATTTAATTAAATTACCATTCAACATATCACGTAATTCTTTATTTTTAGCACTAGCATTAACATGTATTAATAATTCTTGTAATAAAGTTTTATCTTTTAATATTTCTTCTTCAGTATGACAATAAGGAATACCTAATATTTTTAATAGTCTTAAGAATCTACTTATTCCATCTAATTTAGGTAAACCATGTACTCTATATACTAATGGTATTTTATTTTCCGTCATAATTTGCCCAAAACTAGTATTAGCAAGTAACATAGATTCTGATATTATAGTTTCAGCTTTACCATCTGAATATCTTGCTACTATTTTTATTGGATTTCCCATATCATCATGTTTAAATCTAATTTCTGGTCTATTAAATATAATAGCTCCACCAAGTACACGATCCTTTTGGAATTTTTGAGTTATATCACATAAAAGTTCTAACATTGCTTTATATGGCATATAATCTTCTATTTCTTCACCATTTAGCAATGCATTTACTTTTTCATAAGTAAGACTTTTTCTTGATTTAATAACAGTACGTTGCATATATCTATTTACAATATTATAATTTTCATCTAACTCAATAAACATGGTTTTAGTTAATCTTTCAACTTTTTCATTTAAGGAACATATTCCATTACTTAACTCTGGTGGAAGTTGATGATTTACTAATTCACAATAATAATATGAATTACCTTTTCTAAATGCATCTAAATCTATTGGAGTTCCCTCTTTAACATAATAAGGTACATCAGCTATATGTACACCTAATCTTAAATTACCATTAGGAGCAATATCTAAAGAAATAGCATCATCTTTATCCTTAGTACTTTCCCCATCTATAGAAATTACATTTAAACGAGTAATATCTTCTCTTCCATACTTATCATTTGAACTAACAGACTGAGGCATAGCTGCAGCTTGTTTTAAACTTTCATCACTAAATCCTTGAGGAATACCAACTTTAAATGCTTCTATTAACGCTCTATGAAAAGGTCCTTCGTTAGGAACTACTGTCTTTATTTCACCCATATATGGATTTTCTATTGAATCCTTAAGTTTTTCTAAATCTGCCCCACTCATTTCATTTAAAGAAACAGTAACAGCACTACCCTCCTCTAATTCTTCATTCAAAAGAATAGTTAGTGCATTCTTTCTCTTATCAAATGGTTTAACATAAGTCCTATTACCTATCTTAGTGACTTCTCCACTTATTTCAGTAATATTTCTTTCTAATACCTTAACAATACTAGTCTTCTTACCATTACCACCAGTATCTATTAAAACGATATCCCCATCTACTGCATTAGCACAATTATCACTATCAATAGTAAATCTCTCATCTCTAACCTCTCTAGTCCAATCTTTCCTAATACAAGTAGTAGTAGAATAAACAGTACCTCCACCTATACGATTACCATGAAAGCTACCCTTTCTAAAAGAAGTTTTAGAAATAAGTGTATACCTACCTTTAGGTGTTTTAAAATACTCATAATTTTCTACACCAGTGGCAATTATATCATCTATTTCCTCTTTAGTTGTATCAGATAAAACATAATTTGGATGATCCTTCTTCATTTTTTCTTCTACAATCTTATAAACTTTTTCAATTTCAACCGGCTTTTTTTCTTTTTTCAATGCGTAGTCAATATAATCCTTCAAGAAAACGCCCCCTAACAATAATAATTTATCACAAATATAAACAAAAAAAAAGACTTTTAGTCTCTTTTATAATCTATATGAGCCATTAATATTCCTATATTAATAAGACCAGCTACCCCTACTAATGTATATATCGTTCTAGAAAGAAAAGAACCCATACCAAAAAGCATCGCAACTAAGTCAAAATCAAATAATCCTATTAATCCCCAACTCACTGCACCTATTATAGTTAATACTAATGCAACTTTTTGTAATATTTCCATTTTAACCTCCTAAAAGTAGGTTAACCAAATATTAAATAATTATACAAAAAAAGAGTTATTAATTAACTCTTCTTACTGCTAGTATTGTTGTACCTGATCCTCTTAACCAATGATCTACAGAACTTACTATTACTCCAGTTTCTGGATTAGCAGCATGAACCATTAAACCATTACCTACATATAATGTAGAGTGTGTTGCATAACCTCCAGGATATCCCCATACTATGATATCTCCAGGTTGAGCATTTTGATAACTAACTCCTACTCCATCATACATTTGTGACCAAGTACTTCTAGTTACATAAACTCCAACTCTAGAATAAACATATTGGACAAATCCACTACAGTCAAACCCATAAGGACCATTAGCACCTCCTATATAAGGATAACCAACTAATGAATAAGCTATACTAACTACATCAGATCCATATTGACTAGGTGCAGCATTATAATAAACAGGTGCATAGTACTTTCTTTCTTCTACTACTAAAGTAAAAGATTTAGTACTAAGATTACCTTTACTATCTTTAGCATTTACTACTACTTCATGTTCTCCAACATTATCTATTTCATCGTAGTTATATGAGAAATTATAATACATAGTGCTCTCTTCATTTACTTCACCATTATAATACATTTCTCCATCTACATCGTCTATTACAGAAGCTATATTAAAAGTTAAATCATAGTCGTCACCCTCTGTTATAGTAACCTTATCTTCATTAAGATTAATAACAGGTCCAATATTATCGACTACATTTAATACTATAGGTACATCTTTAACTATATTATCCTTTTTAACCTCAAATACTACTTCTTGTTCTCCTTCAACCGTTGTATCAATATTATTCTTTACTGATACTATTTCCCCATCTACCTTCTTAATTAAGTCATTTAAATTATAATTAGCACTACCATAAGGAATAGCAGCATTTTCTTTAACTACTACCTTAATACTATTATATACATAATAATTATGATATACGTAGCATCCTACCATTATAATTAAAGCTAATCCTACCAAAGATAAAAATCTTATCTTCGAGGGTAAATCAGTTTTTTTCATGTCTTTCAAATCCTCCCGAATAAAAACTATTCTACTATATTAACTTTTCAAAGTCAAATCTAGAAGTTTCTATCCAATAAAGTTATGATACAAAAGACTAATACTTATACATCTAATTTTTCTTAGATAATTCAACTACTTTTTTCCATAAAATAGGTCCTACAATACCATTCTCTTCTAATCCAAAATCCCTTTGTAATTTTAAAACACTTCTCTTAGTTAAATCATCAAATATTCCATTAACTCTAACCCCTGGTATAGAATGATTATTTCTACATATTAATAATAAATATCTTTGAAATTTAACCACATCTTCACCACTACTACCAGTACTTAAGAAATTATCTGGATATAAATCAGAAACATAATCAGTATTAAGATTTTTAAGTATTTTATCGTATATTTCTTTTAATTTACTCCAATCTTTATAAGTAAATATCCCAGTTACAGGAAGCCCATATTTCTTTTGAAATGCTTTAACCATTGTAATACTATTATCATTATAAATAGAATTAGTCTTAAGTCTAGGTATATCTGGATCTAAAAAAGCTATCGCATCTAAGAAATAATGTATATGTTCAACCTCTATTCCAGTATCCCCATAATTTAATTCATCTTCATATAAAAATGTAGCTTCATCTTTACTTAATCCTTCAGAATACAAATCACTAAGTTTTTTAACACTAGTATAAATATATTTAATTTTATACCAAGTAGCTTTATCCACAGATCCAGTTACTGGCAAAGAAAATATCTCCTGAAACTTCTTAACAGCATTCTTAGTCTCTTCATCATATATTCCTAAAGTACTAGTAATATTAGGAATAGCAGGATAATTCTTACGAATACGTCTTAAATCACGTTGTATCGCAAGTACTGGATTACCAGCACTACCAGGTCCTACTATATATCCCGGATACCCAACAACATCTCCTACCTCTGCATTATATCTAATAGAAATATCATTTCCATAATAATATCTGAGTATCTCTAAATAATTCTTACCACTATTAGCTAAACTAACACTTCCCCATTGAGAAAGTCCATTACAAGTAGTATTTCTACCATCACAATACGTTGTAAAATAAGGTTCTATTCCATTACCCTTAACTATATAATTATTAAATATATCTTCTACTATATTATTAATATTTTCATAAGTACTCCTATTTAATACAAAAGCTTGATCATACACACTACTACTAGTAATATCAAAACTATATCCTTTACTCCTATACCATTCATTATAAATTCTATTCATAGTAAAGCTAATAATACTATAAATATTAGCTTTTAATGACTCTATCGGCCATGTAGGATATATTTCACTACAAGCTACATTAGAAATATAATCTATAAAACTGATAGTAACATTATCACTATTATCACTAGGTTTACCTAAATGCACAGTAATATTTTTAGGTACTACAGGATATCTAATTGCCATAAATATCACCATTATAATTAATATTTTGTACTACACATATTCCATCATACATATTAACACTAAACATACTTTTATTATTAACCTCTATATCATATTTAATAGTCTTAGGAATCTCTAAATTAGATAACAATTTAGGACAAGGTAACTCTATGGTAGGAATAACACCACTACTATCAGTTACCCCAGTATAAAATATAATATTTTTACCAGAAACAACACTACTAACTACTATATTTAAACCAGATACAGGTAATGCTTCACTAGCTGCATATGCCCTTATTTTCAACATACCAATACCACCATTTTCCCTTATAAAATCAATATATTCACTACTTTTTTTAAACTCTTCTATATTCATATATCCTCCTATATATTTAATATTTGGCCTACACTTAAAGTATTATCCACAAGATTATTCTTTTTCTTTATATTGTCCACAGTAGTATTAAACTTTCTAGCTATAGAATACAAAGTATCTCCCTTAACTACAGTATAAGTATTCTCTTCACCAAAACATTCTTCCACAATATCCCCAGTAACTCTAATCTTAAGATTTTGACCTATACTTAAAATATTATTTTTCAATGCATTATCACTCACAATAGTATCTATACTAACCCCATATTTCTTAGCTATACCATATAAAGTATCTCCACTAACTACTTTATAATTTATATAATTAGGAACCACCATATCTTCTTCTTTTGTATACATTTCAGGTATTCTAAGAACTTGTCCTATATATAAAGTATTATTAGTTAAATAATTAATTCTTTTAATCTCTTCTACACTAGTACTATATATTTTAGAAATACTCCATAAACTATCTCCTTTTTTTACCGTATACATAAACATATTATCTGGGTTATTTCCACTACTAGATGGTATAGATAAAACCATACCTACTTTTAAAGTATCAGCAGTTACATTATTAATTTTTGCTAAATCACTAACATTAACCCCATATTGATTACTAATACCCCATAAAGTATCTCCCTTTTTAACAGTATATTTCATATAATCACCAATATATTATATGCATAAAAAAAGAAGATATTAATCTTCTATTAAACCAGTAACATAATCAACTGAATTCAAATAATCCATTACCTTCTCTTCTAAACTATCACCATTACAATACTCTATTCCATATTCAAATACTACACTATATTTATAATTATTATTCTTTAAGAATCTTAAAGCATTAATAATTTCATCTAAATATTTATCATCTTTATATATAGGAATATGATCTAAACCATCTCTATTAGTATGAATATGAACAACCCTTATTTTCTCTATAGGACACTCCATAATCTTCTCCCTATCTATTAATTCATGTCCCATATCATAAGTAATATATATATCTAAATCAATTATATCTTCAAGATGTAATCTAATTTTACTATTTCTATTATTTAAATTTTCTAAACAAATTATTACTTTATCATTATTAATAAAATTATTTATATAATCCATAGTATCACTAATAGACTTATCTTTATCTATATTATATATAGGATGTAATGTTAAAAATATAGGATAACCTAAATAATCTGAATACTCTTCAAGTAATTTAATATATCTAGCTTGTTTATCTAAATCATATTTTATTTCACCATGTACCTGTAGTATTAAATTATTCTTCTTTAATTCCTTTACTAAGTCATCTAAACACTTCTTTTCTACATCATTTTCAAAATCAAAATAAACAGCAATACCCTTAGTATATTTAGATTTATTAATATAATTAACTAAATCACTAGGACTAATACTCATAAATTTATTATTAATACAGATTAAACTATTCATCATAATTCTCCAAAAAACTATGTTTTTGCTTTTCTTTCTTATATCCTACAACACAATCTAAATTAATATTATCAAGTGCTTTATAAATATTATAATCTATATTAGGATTAGATTCTTTTAACTTCTTAATAAGTCTTTTCATCTCTAATCTTTTACTATCAGTTTCAACCTTTTCATAGTTCTCTTCTGTAAAACGACAAGCACAGTTAAGGAATGTTAACCCATTAAATTTAGCCCAGGATTTAACTGATTCTTCATGAACAAAATATAAAGGTCTAATAAGTTCTAATCCTTCAAAGTTTTCACTATGTAGTTTAGGCATCATAGTTTTAATTTCTGCACCATAAAACATAGATAATAGAATAGTTTCAATAACATCATCAAAGTGATGCCCCAAAGCTATTTTATTACAACCAAGTTCTTTAGCTCTATTATATAAACAACCACGTCTCATTCTAGCACATAAATAACATGGACTTCTATCAACATCTTTTACTATATCGAAGATATCAGAATCAAACATTTCTAAATCAATATTCATCTTTTTAGCATTCTTAAGTATAAGTTCTCTATTCTTTTCACTATAACCAGGATTCATACATACAAAACATAAGTCAAAATTAACTTTACCATGTCTTTTTATCTCTTCCATACATTTAGCAAGTAAAAAAGAATCTTTTCCTCCACTTATACAAACCATAATCTTGTCATTTTCTTGAATAAGCTCAAATTCTTGACAAGCTTTAACAAATAAACTCCAAATATCTTTACGATATTTTTTTATTATACTTCTTTCTATTTCTTTATATTTTTCCATATAATCACCTATATTCTAAATATTCTTCTAAGAATCTTCTTATTATACTTTTCTTCATCTTTATTATTAAGATCTACTTCACTAGAATCCTTAACCTTATAATTAACATAATAAGCCATATTATGACAAAACCACTCAAATCTCATGGATTCAATAGTTCTATCCCAATTACTAGGATGTATCTCTTCATAACAGCATATTACTTCTAATATATCATTCCTAATATCTTTATCCTTTATTCTACAAGAATCACATATAACCATATCAGGATCTTCTTTACCTCTTTCATCAATTATTAATATATCATTTTCATTAATATTATTTAAACTATTTATATAATTTCTATCTCCTATATATATTAATCCATCAGAATAAGAAGCAAAAGCCCCCTCTTTATCATCTAATATAACATAGTTAGATTTATATTTATGTTTATAAGGAAATCCTAGTATTAGTACTATTCCAAGACCAGCAAAAATTTTACGTTTATCTAACTTTTTCTTAATACTGAACAACTCCTTAAATCTATATAAATGTATTAACAACACATTTATATAAACAATATAAACAAATATTTATATATATTTTAACATATAAAATCAAAAAAAACGATATTTTCATATCAATTTTTATGTACTAATTAATAAAAAAAACAGTACTCTAAAATACTGTTTATTATTAATCTTGACTATATAAGAAAGTCGTTCTTAGTCCTGCGACAGTTACATCATTATTTGGTAAATCCGCATTCATTGGATATGTTATAGTTAATACTAAATCTCTATGAGTACCTGCTGGTAAAGTATCATTAGCAGCTGGAACTTGTCCTTCTCTCTGATCACCTGCTGCATAAACTATACTATGCTGAATCTTACCAGTAACTATATTTATATCGTTTGTTTGATTAGCACCAGTACCAGAATAAGATAAATTACCATCTTGTATTATAAATGAAGAAAGTTTAGCATTAATTACACCATTATTTGCTACTCTAATATTACAAACAATAGAATCCCCAGGAGCAGTAAATTTTGTTTCTAAAGAACTTAAATCTGTTGCTGAAATTACAAAATCATGAGTAATTGCAGCACTACCATTAGCATGACAAGAAGCAGACGTAAATTCTACTCTCCATCCCGTACTTTGACCTAATATTACAGCTTGTGAATTGATATATAAGTATTGTGTTAATGTCGCATAAGCAATACTTAAACCAATTAAAGCTACTAATAATATTATCAATAATAAATGTTTTGCTTTTTCGTTTTTTTGCATTTCTTACACCCTCTTATATTATTTTTTACATAAGAAAACTATGGAACTATTTATTTTCCATATCTTCTCTTGTTACTACATATTCATAAATTACTTCATCAATTATTTCAAACTTACTAGTATCATTACTAATTCTAGTATAAATAATTGTTTTATCAATGTTATTTCTTACATCTAATAGTTCCTTAAAACTATTTAATCTTATAATAGGTTTATTAGGTAAGAACCCTTCATCTTTACTTTCTGTTATATATGAATCATATTCTCTTAATGCTTTTTTAAGGAATCTATCATATTTACTTTCTTTATTTATTCTATTCATGGCTCTTATTATTACTATTGCTAAATCTACACCAGTAAATACTACCATTAGTATTGCACATATAGCCATAATAACATTATATAAAGTATTATTATCTACAATAGTATAAAGGCCATCCCCATATATAGGTTTTCCCTTATCGATATTAATCATTTGCTTAGAAAGAGGTATTGTTACAATCATCTTTTCAGCGTTATTAATATTACCATTTTTAGAAGTATAAACTAAATTGTATTCAATAATTAAATTAGAATTCGCACTAATTCCATATTTTGTCTTCAATGTATTTACAATATTATTATATTTTTTATAATCAACATTTAAACTATCACTGATTATTAATTCATCTGTAGTAGATTTTTCTTCTTTTACTTTTTCCTTCTTAGAATAAATAACTTTATTGCCATCATCTGAATCAGTAACCACAATGTTAGCATAAATATTTCTATATACTTCATAATCTTTTATATCTGCATATGAAGCATTATAATTAAAGCTAACTTCGATATATTTTATAATGCTAGAAATATATTGCATTCCTTCAGCAAGATACTCACTATCATAATAATCATTAGCATCCAAATAAACTTTATAACTTGATGATCCACTTTCATTATATGGTATCTCACTCTTTACAACTGCTTGTTTAGACTGATTCCAAAAGAAAATGCCAGCTATAATAAATACAAATATAGATATTACTAACGAAATACTGATTTTGTCTTTTTTCATAATATCACCTCTATTTGAATAATTCACTTAACCAAACACTAGGTAAACCTATGTATTTTACTCTACCTAAAACCTTCCCCTTAATCATACTTTTTGTTATTAAGACAGCGTCTTCTTTTTCATTATTATCACCTTTTGTTTTGTAATAATAATCACCATCTCTATAATCTTTTAACACAATTCTATGTGTAATTACTTTATTATCATACATAAAGGCTAATATATCACCTTTATTAAGTTCTTCAGAATTATTAGTGTGTTTAATTAATATAACATCACCTTTTTCCATATAATCCTTCATTGAATTAGAACCAATAACTAAAGTTTGATATTTAACCATACCAGAGTTTACTAAAACTAATATTAATAATATTACTATTAATATAGAATATGTTCTTTTACTCTTTTTAGTTTTTTCTGGAGAAGTTTGTACTTTTTTCTCCATATTAAGTATCATCATTCCTATTAATATTGGTAATAAAATCAATAATACTGATTTTATATATGGACCAGTATCTGGTTCAATTAATAGTAAGAAACTAACTGTTTCAATTGATAATCTATAAATAATTGCAGGATACTTATCAGTTCTTATATGTATAATAGACATTAATGCATTTTTAGCTATACTTGGAATCAATAATAAACCAAAAAACTGATATAAGTTTTCTTGCATACCTAAATCATAAGCAGAAAATTCAATACTTACTTCAAATAATATAAATACAAGACAAGATAAAACAACTACTAATCTACTTTTATTTGTTTTGTATATTAATTCACCTCTTATAATTTCAACAGCTATTATAGATAATATACTTGGAATAATATTTACAACTAAACTAGTAAATGAATAATTATAAATTGTTCTTGCAAACCCTATAAATAATCCTGATAAATATGTAACTAAATAATATGTAGCAACATATATCAAGATATTTCTTAAAATAATTAAATCATTTGATTTTCTAGTAAAATCAACACCTATTAAATAGTACACTACACCTAATACTAATCCTAATAATATTAGGTATTTTCCACCTTCAAAAGTAGCAGGAATAAAAAAATTCACTATACTAAACAAAGCCATTATTCCAATAATTAGTAAAGCCTTCTTCTGACTTGTTCTCACTTTTTTCACCCCTAACTAATAAAACCCAGTATGCTAAGCATACTGGATTAACATATCATTTTCTTATGCTTGAACATATAAGAATTGTGTATGAATATTTGAAACTGTAACATCTGCTGTTGGTAAATCAACACCACTAGCATTAGAATAACCAATAGTTAATGTTAAGTTTCTTGATGTACCATGTTCTAGGAAATCAGGATCTACTCCTTGAGCTGCACCTGTTACAGAACCTGGTTGTTGTCCATGATAAGTATCATCTGATGCGTACACAAGACTATAAGTAAAGTTATTACCAACAAGTGTTTCATCAGCTGTCTTTGTAGCAGCACCTGTAGTACCTACAACACTTAAGTTACCTTGTTGTAATGTAAATGATGAAAGTGTAGCATCAACAATTCCTTGATTTGAAACTGTTAACTCACAAACTATAGTATCACCTGGAGCTTTTAAAGTACCAGTTAAACCAGATAAATCTGTTGTTGTTGTTGGACTAAATTGTGTATCTACAACTGCATAACCATGTGCTGTACATGTTGCAGCAGTGAATTTAACAATCCATACTGAGTTTTTACCTTTAACTACAGCTTGAGAATTAATATTCAATGTTTGTGATAAAGCTGCATACGCAATACTTAATGTTAATACAGCAATTAATAACACTACTAATAATATATTTTTCGTTCTTGTATTTTTTTCCATAATTGTCTCCTCCTATTTTTCTAATATAATTGTATAATTTATTTTTTTCATTGTCAACAAAACATGTAAAAAATGCACTTTTTTTATAAAACTTTACATTTCAGGATTATTTACTCTTTTTTCCTACCATTTTAATACAAATAAATAATGATATTAAATAGAAAATTAATGTAGCAATTAATATATAATCATATTTATTACCACTAAGTTTTAATATAATTTCACTCATATTATTACCAGTAAGTCCAGCTACTGCCCAAGCAGATAATGTAAGACCATGAATCTTACTAATCTTTTTCATACCAAATCTTTCTGATAATAATGCAGGAAGTGTAGAGAATCCACCACCATAACCTAAATTAACTACTACTAATAATAATATAACTATTATTCCATATACTATAGATTTAGGACCATTTGTAATTGAGAATGGTATTAATGCTATTAATGTAATTATAATTGAACTAATAAATATAATCTTATAAACAGTGTTTCTTTCTTTTAATTTATCAGATATTGTAGAATATCCAATTCTACCTAATGCATTAAATGCAGCTGTAACAGAAGGTACTATACTAATAATAGCCCCTAATATAGCCATACCCGCAAATGCCGTATTTAATAATTGTTTTTCATATGTAATTAAAGCTAAACCACAATGAATATTAATAAAGAACATTAACCATATACCTAAGAATACTTTATCTTTAAACATATCCATAAATTTAAATGGATCTTTCTTTTCATCTTTTTCAACCCAACCTTCAGGTTTCTTTAATATTAAATGTCCTATAAACATCATTACAAAATAAATTGCTCCTAGAATATAAAACATCCAAGAAATACCAAATTTACCTTGTAATAACTCCATTATAGGTGTAGCAATAGCTTTAGCTAAACCAAATCCCATAATAGAAATACCAGTAGCTAGTCCTTTTTGCTTATCAAACCATAGCATTAATGTTTTAACAGGTGTTAAATAACCAACACCTAAACCAATTCCCATGATACACCCATAACATAAGAATATAGCAATTAAAGCCAACCATCCAGTTAAAAACTGAATAGCAACTCCAGTACCTATCATACCTACAGTAAAACAGATACAAGCAATTAATGATGATTTATGAATATCTTTTTCAACCATCTTACCAGCAAATGCTGCTGACATACCTAAGAAGAATATTGCTAAAGAGAATGCCCAACCTACGGCAAAAGTACTCATTCCTATTTTAGTTGCAATAGCTTCTTTAAATGTTGACCAGCAATAAACTGTACCAATAGAACAGTGAATTAATAATGCTGGTATAGCGGCTCTTGTCCACTTATTACTTAAACTTTTCATTTATTTCCTCCTATCATAGGAACATTGTACCACTAATAAAAATATTACTTTGTTGCATATGCAACAATCATGTATTTTTTTTAATTTTAATCAAAAAAAATAGACTACATCGTAGTCTTATTTTTTCTATTTAACATTTTCTTGTTGATTTAATTTTTTCTTATCTTTTCTAGCCATATATAATGCAATTCTAAATGCTTGAACATATACACTTTCTTCAATATAATTTTCACCAAATATAGCATCTGAAATAATCTCATTATTTGCTGGTTTCTTATTTTCAACAGCAGCATTTATGTAATTAAAGAATACTGTATTACCCATCTCATATTCATCATGCGCAATTGCAATATAGAAACTTGAGTATTTATTTTGTAATTCAGTTAAAAGTGTTGCAGCTCTTTCTTCAGCATCTTCCTTTGAATAACCTAACATTTCATCATAAGCAGCAACTATTATATCTTTATATAAATGTGTACCAGGATCATCCATTGAATATCCTAATCCATCTACTATAGATAAAAATTTAATTTGCTTTTTTTCCTCATCAGTTAATCCAGTAATATCTTGTGATTTATATTCATTATATAAATCCCTATTCTTTTTAATTTGTGTTATCCAATAAGGCATCATTTCATTTTTATATGCACTATAGTATTCATCTACTTTTTTCAAATTACATGATTTATAATCCATGTTGTTTCCCCCTTTATTTAATAAAAGACTCTTGTGCAGGTCATACAAAACCGACTATTTCCCCAACACAGCAATAAATTATATCATATTTCTTTGTTTTTGTCAATCTAAACAACCATATACAAAGATATTATGCTAATGCTTTATAGTAAAATTTAATATCATGCTTATCTATTTTTCTAACTTGCTTAGCAAGATTATAGCATTCATTATGTTTGATTCTTCTATACAATGTCTTTCTAGCTAAATCATTCATAATTAAAAATCCTGCTTGTATAGACACAATATTAGGCATCCTAATAGCTTTAATTGTATGATTACGCATTAAACAATTAGAACCTACATACTTAATTTGAGGCCAATCAATATCCTCCAACTTATTATTATTAGAAAGAAAATAATCACCTACTTTAATAACATGAGGTATATTAATGTATTCCAATGCAATATTATTAGATAAAGCACAATCCCCAAAAATACGTAGATTAGGTAAGTCTAAAACTTTTAAACTTCGATTTTGAGATAAAAATCCTTTACTTACTTCTGTTACATTAGGATTAGTATAACTAATTATTTCACAATCCCTATTTAATACTATTTCTGTATCTCCATTTATAGTTATTATTTTATTTGAATTTTCCCTATCTCTTGTTATTTTTATATTTTTAATTTTACCAAGTGATGCTACAAAAGAATAATTAAAAGATTTTTTTATTCCTTTTGTTTCTAAATTTAAAATAAAGCTTTCTGTAACAAGGTATTTAGATCTATCAAGCTCATGCACACCATTCCAATCTATAACCACATTACCGCCACAATAATATATTCCATCTCGCTCAAATATATATTTATAATACTTACCAGCATGTTTTACATAATTAGGTAATTCAAAACTAATACTCTCTTTTTTGTCTAAAACAAATCCATAATCTCTAATAAAAGCATTAGAAAGTCCACTAATAATATTATCCAAATTATTATTAAATGTAGAATCAGGATTAGTTACAGTATGATTATATCTATTCTTTATAGATACCCAATTATAATCGCCTCTATTAAATTGTATAGACATAACAGAAGTACCATATTCATCTTGTCTTTTAGGCTTTTTAAAATTTTTTCTTTTTATTTCATCTACATTTTTCTTTACTGCAAAGAATACATATGCACGATTTAATCTTCCACCACGAAAAGTACATAACTCCTCACCAGGTGCAAAATATTTTTTAAATGACTGAACATCTTCTTCTGTTTTACATTCATATAAATCATAACCAGCTTCAGATAATAATTCTTGGGGAGTTTTACCATTCTTCACAACTACTTCACTTTCTCTAAAATACCCAGTTTTAAAAAGTATATATTTTTTAAATTTATTTTCAGCTTGATTATTAATAATATCATCACATAAACTTCTAGATGGAAAAAAACTATTAATAAGTGTTTTATATAATAATCCTTCTTTTTCTAATACTTCTGGAAACAATTCTCTACATAAATGCATCATTTTTTCTCCATAATGTCTTTTAATTAATACTAAGTCTCTATTCATAAAACCCTCCAAAACATAAAGCTTATTATACTTTAAGCATCCTTTTTTTTCAATAAAAAAAGAAACAAATTGCTTCTTTTTTTTACACCTTTTAATAGGTATCTTTACTGCAACGAATCCCTCTCCTACATATATCGGGTTCGTATAATTCTCATATGGTGGAGCTGAGGAGAATTGAACTCCTGTCCGAAAATAAAGCTACATAAACCTCTACAAGTTTAGTTAACTAATTATTCTCATATACCTACCAAGTAATTAACGACCAAGTAGATATACCAGTCTTAAAATTCTTTCTATTTACTAGACAATAAATAGCTATAACCTATAAAATGAACCTCTATATAATCCCTAGGTAAGATTATAAGAAGTGTTGGCCTTTATATTATTATTAGGCAAAAGCTACAGCTTGGCGAGCACCAAACATACTAGCTACAACGTTACTTAATTTTTTAGCATTTATTTTTTTGTGCCCGTGACGTGGACATTCGACTTGCCATCTATGCTCTAATATTCCCGTCGAAACCAAATCAGCCCCATATACTCCATGTGCATACATTATATCATATTTTTAGAAATAAATAAAGTAAAAGAACTTAATAATTCTTTAAGTTCTTCTTTACTTCTCTATTAATATCTCTCATCTTTATAGTTTCTCTCTTATCGTAATTCTTTTTACCACGACATATTCCTAATAATATTTTAAACTTATTATTCTTAAAATATCCCTTTAAAGGAATAAGAGTTAAACCATTTAAAGTAATAGAATCATTTATCTTTTTAATCTCTTTTTTATGAAGTAATAACTTTCTACTTCTAGTTTCACTATGATTAAATATATTTCCCTCTTTATATTGAGCAATATACATATTTAAAAGAAACACTTCACCATTTTTAACTATTCCATAGCAGTCTTTAATATTACACTTACCATCTCTAATAGACTTAATCTCAGTACCAGTAAGCTCTATTCCAGCCTCTATTTCTTCTTCTACAAAATAATCAAATCTAGCTCTTTTATTTAATATTTCCATAATTATTCACCTGTAACTCCCCATTTAAGTTCAGAGTATCTACTAGACA
>JAFZPS010000008.1 GCA_017550205.1 Bacilli bacterium
GCTAAAAGAATGAGTGAAGCTACAATGTTTCCTGCAAGTACTATTCATAGATTCTTAAAATGGCAAAAAGAACAAAATAGATTCCAAGTAAATGAATATAATAAAAGTAAAGTAGAATTTGTTATTATAGATGAAGCTAGTATGATAGATACTTATTTAATGGATAGTTTATTAAAAGGTCTATCAGTTAATTGTAAGATAATAGTAGTTGGTGATGATCATCAATTACCTTCAGTAGGACCAGGAGATGTACTCCATGATATTATTGAATCTGATATGTTAGAAGTAGTTAAATTAAAAGATGAATATCGTCAGGATGAAGGAAGTAATATACTTAATTTGGCATATGATATTAGAAAGAAAACTATTAATGAAGATATATTTAATATTAAAGATGATCTTACTTTTATTAGATGTTTAGATAGTGAAGTAATTACTAATATTATAGATATTTATAATACTTATAAAGACTTAGATTATCATGAACTACAAATATTAGTTCCTATGTATAAAGGACTTAATGGAATAGATATTATTAATGATAAGATACAAGAATTATTTAATAAGAAATCTAGTAATAAAAAAGAAATTAGAGTAGGTGAAGTTATCTTTAGAGAAGGAGATAAAGTAATACAACTTACTAATATGCCTGATGAAAATGTATATAATGGAGATATAGGAATTATAAGTGAAATAACTAATTCTAAAAAGAAAGAAATTAATATAGACTTTGATGGTAATGTAGTTAAATATACTCCAAGTAATTTTAATAATTTTAGATTAGCTTATGCTATTAGTATTCATAAATCACAAGGTAGTGAATTTGATGTAGTTATTATTCCTATAGTTAAAGGATATAATAAGATGTTATATCAAAAACTTATATATACAGCTGTTACTAGAACTAAGAGTAAATTATATTTAATTGGAGATATTAATGCTTTAAAGTATTCAGCGAGTAATGATAGAGATGATAATAGAAGAACTACTATTAAAGATTATTTAATTAATGGTATAAAATAAATATTTTAATTCATAATAATACTGAGGTGATATTATGAAACTAGCTATAGCTATGTTTATAGTTGGAGGATGTACTGTAGCGGGTTATATGTATTTAAAGAAACATCCAGATATTATGAAGCAAATGATGAATTTAGAAAAAAATATGATGTTAGATAAAGGTGTAGAATAATACATCTTTTTCTATGCATAAATTGTCGAAATATGGGGAATATAATATTGAGGTGTATGTATGAAGAAATTTATTCTTATTTTTATATTATTAGTATTTCCTATAAATGTATTTGCTTATTCTAATAAGTTAATAGTAGGAGGAGAAACTATTGGGATAGAAGTTCATTCTAATGGTGTTTATGTAGTAGGATTTTATCCTGTTAATGGTAAAAATATAGGAGAAGAATCAGGTTTTATGATAGGTGATATTATTAAGAAAATTAATGGTATAGATGTATCTTCTATTAATAATCTTAATAGTATATTAGATAGTGATTCTTTATATAAATTTAGTATTATTCGTAATGGTAAATCTTTAATAATATCTATGCAATTGGAAGAAGAAAATAATATTTTAAAAACAGGTTTATATGTTAAAGATACTATTAATGGTATAGGTACTTTATCTTATATAGATCCAGAAACCAATATATTTGGTTCACTTGGTCATGAAATACTTGAAAGTAAGAGTTATTCTAAATTTGAGATAGGTGATGGGAGTATTTATTCATCTACAGTTAATAATATAAGAAAAAGTACTAATGGTAATACTGGAGAGAAAAAGGCTATTATAAATAAATCTAATGAGATAGGCAGCATTATAATAAATGAAGAAACAGGTATATATGGTAAATATAGGGATAATTATTCTAATAGAGAAATGTTAGAAGTAGGGGATGTATCTTCTATAAAGAAGGGAGAAGCTTATATTAAAACAGTAATATCTGAGAATGATATAAAAGATTATTCTATTAATATTTTAAATATAGATGAGAGTAATAGTACTAAGAATATTTTATTTGAAATTACTGATAAAAACTTATTAAAAATTACTGGTGGTATAGTTCAAGGTATGAGTGGTTCTCCTATAATTCAAAATAATAAAATTATAGGAGTAGTTAATTATGTTATAGTTGATGATACTAAGAGAGGTTATGGTATATTTATTACTAAAATGTTAGAAGAAGGGGATAAGATAGTTTCTTAACTCTTTTTTATTGTATTTATTTATATTTATGATAAAATATAATTAGAGTAGGTGGTTATATGTATATTGATTTAATAGTATTAATTATATTAGTTATACTTGTTTTAATGTTTTTTAAGAGATTTTCATCATTTGTATTTTTAATGGCAATAATAGAAGTTACTTTACGAATAGCTGCATTTCTTAAGAATAATCTTGGTGTAAAGAGTATTAGAAATGCTATTAGTAAGTATTTACCTGAGAGTATGTTTGATATTATTAATAGATATACTGAGAATGGATCATTCTTCAATATGGCTCTTAAATGGGCATTTGTAGTTATAATGATTTTCTTCTTAGTATATATAGTTAAAATATTTATTAAAAAGAAAAAAATATAAAACGACAATTTAGTCGTTTTTTTATTTATATAATTCTTTTGGTGATAATGTGAAAGTATATATAGAAGAGGTATTTATATTAAATTTTTTATTAGATTTTATGATACTTTATGGTACTAAGAGAATATTAAAAAGAAATAATAAATTAATAAGAGTAGTAATAGGAAGTATAATAGGTAGTTTTACTACTTTTTTATTATTTATAAATATTAATAGTTTTATATTACTTATTTTAAAATTATTAATAAGTATTATTTTAATAATAATAGTATTTGGATTTAGAAATATTATTAAGAATATAATATATTTCTATTTACTTAGTATTATTATTGGAGGTAGTGCTTATTTATTAAATATTAATAATGTTTTTTTCTTAATAATTAGTAGTTTTATTGTAATTAGTATTTTAATAAAAGAGTTTTTATCTTATAAAGAAACATTTATTAATAAGTATCTAGTTACTATTATTATTAATAAGAAAAAGTATTTATTAGAAGGGTTTATTGATACTGGTAATAGATTAGTAGATCCTATTAGTAAGAAAAGTATTGTATTAGTTAATTTAAATATAGATAGTGATAGATTTATATATGTTCCTTATAAAGCATTAAATTGTAATGGAATAATTAAATGTATTAAACCAGATAAAGTACTTATAAATGATCATGTATTTGATTGTTTAATAGGTATTTCTAAAGATAAATTTAATATAGAAGAAAATTGTATATTACCAAATAAATTAAAGGAGGAATTATGTTTATAATAAAGTTTCTAAAAAGACTATTTTTTAAAGTATGTAGTTGTTTTTATGTAGGAGCTACTGATATTTTACCAGAACCACTTTCAAGAGAAGAGGAAGATTACTATGTTAAATTAAAAGATGATGGAGATATAAAAGCTAAAGATAAATTGATTGAACATAATCTTAGATTAGTAGTATTCTTAGCTAAAAAATATGAAAATACTGGAGTAGATTTAGAAGATTTAGTAAGTATAGGTTCTATTGGTTTAATTAAAGCTATTAATACTTTTTCAAGTAACAAGAATATAAAATTAGCGACATATGCATCTAGATGTATAGATAATGAAATATTAATGTATTTAAGAAAAACAAAGAAAGTAAAATGTGAAGTTAGTATAGATCAAGCACTTTCATTAGACTCAGATGGTAATGAATTACACTTGGAGGATATAATTGGAACTCCAAAGGATGAAATAACTAAGTCACTTGAAAAGGAGGATGATAAAGACTTAATGATTAGAGAAATACTTAGATTAAGACCTAGAGATAGAGAAATTATGATACTTAGATATGGATTATTAGGAAGTGAAGAGTTTACTCAAAAAGAAGTAGCTGAAAAATTGGGTATTTCTCAGAGTTATATATCTCGTATAGAAAAGAAAGTTATTAGAAGATTAAAACTACTTATTAATACATAAAAAAAGATGCTTATGCATCTTTTTCTATGTATATTTCTTCTAATACTTCATAGTTTTTTAGTTTATTAATATTTTCTTTAGAAATATTAGCTATATAAGTAATTTTATCATTGAATTGTTTTTCTAGGATGTTATTATCTCCTATAATATAGTTTATTTGTTTTTCTTCAGGATAATCAAAAGTTATTTTTATTTTATATCCTTCTTCTAGATTAATAAATTCTTCTTTCTTTAGTGATTCTGTAACGGATTTAGTATAGGCTCTTACTAAGCCTCCAGCACCTAGTTTTATTCCTCCAAAATATCTTACTGTGATAACTAAAATATTATTTAATTCTTCTTTTTCTAGTACATTTAACATAGGACGACCAGCGGTACCACTTGGTTCATTATCATCAGAAGAATAACCATTATTATTATAAATATAAGCATATGTATGATGAGTTGCTTTTGGATGTAGTTCTTTTATTTCATTTAAATATTTACTAATATCGTTATTATTTAATCTATAAATATAAGTAATAAATCTTGAATTTTTTATTATAATTTCATTATTTATATTTTCTTTTACGGTTTTCATCAAATCACCTATAATTATTATACAATATATTTATAAATAGTGTTATAATAATTAATGAGGTGAGTATATGTTTAAGAAGTCTAAAGATAAAGATATTGATATTACTAGTTTAAATCAGATTTTAAAAACAGGTAAAAGAATAATTAATATTGGTTATTTTATGGCTATTATAGCTGTTATATTACTATGTACATATTTATTAAAAGAATGGAAAATACTAGGTTATATTGGTGAATTTTTAAAGGTTATATCTCCAATATTTATTGGGTTTATAATAGCGTGGTTTTTTGATCCTATGGTTACTTGGTTACAAAAGAAGAAAATACCTAGATTAGTGGGATGTATATTAGTTTATTTATTAATGATAGGGGTACTTGCTTTAATTATATATTTATTAGTACCAGCATTAATTTCACAAGTTAAAGATTTTGTTAATGCAGCACCATCTATATTTAATGAGATTACTGAGTTTATTGTTGGTGTTATTAAGAGATTTGATCTTAATGGTATGATTAATATTAAGACTGTTAAAACTACTTTAACTACTACTGTTACTGAGTATGGTATAAGAATAGGATCTGAAATGCCTGAATATTTATTTAAACTTGGCAAGGTTATTGTTAGTTTTGGATTAAATTTTGTTTTAGGTTTAATGATTGGATTCTATTTATTATTTGATTTTGAAAGAGCAAATAAAGCTTTATATAAGATTATTCCAACAAGTTGGAAATCTGGATATAAGGAATTAACTAATAGAATTAATACTTCTTTAAGAAGTTATGTACAAGGTGTATTAATAGTAATGACACTTGTATTTATTACTCAAAGTATAGGCCTTACAATAGCAGGAATGAAAGCACCAATATTATTTGCATTATTCTGTGCAGTTACTGATGTTATTCCATATTTTGGACCATATATTGGGGCAATACCTGCAGTAATAGTTGGATTTACTATTAGTCCTATTACTGGAATATGTGTAATTATTTCTATATTAGTAGTTCAATTATTAGAGAATAATTTCTATCAACCATTAATTATGGGTCATACTATGAAATTACATCCAGTTACTATTATGGTTGGATTATTAGTATTTGAACATTTCTTTGGAATAATTGGTATGATTATTGCTACTCCATGTATTGCATGTATTAAAGTAATTTTACTATTTATTTTAGAAGAAACAGGATGGATTAAATACTTAAAAGGCGAAAAGAAAAAAGATAATGAAATAGAAGTAGTAGAATTAAAAAAAGTAAAGAAAAAATAGTTGAATAAATTATACATTTTTGTTAAAATATAAGTGAATAAATGTTGATGGAAGAAAAGTATAAATATGATTTATTATAGAGAGACTTTGATTGGTGGAAAAAGTTATAATAGTATTTAGAAAGCTACTTCTTAAGTTTATCGGGGGATCCCGTTATCAAAAAGAGTAAATGAAAGGATGGTACCGTCTATTATTAGACTCCTTATACCATCTTTTTTTGTTTAAGGAGGAAATATGAAAATATTTGTTATTGGTGGGTGTGCTCAAAGTGGTAAAAGTACTTTTGGTAATTTACTAAAAGAAGAATTAAAGGATTATGGTTATAAACCATGTGTTATGCAAATAACTAGTCCTTTATATGATTATGCAGAAAATTATTTTAATTATGATCCTAATAGAGATCCTAAACCTAGAGAGTTTTTACAAAAAATGGGTATTGAGATTATAAAAGAAAAACTAGGTAAGAAAGATTTCTTATTAAATAGATTATATGAAGATATAGAGATACTTAGTAATTTCTTTGATGTATTTATTATTACTGATGCTAGACTTATACATGAAATTTTAAGTATAAAGGCTAAATATGATGATGTAGTATCAATTAAATTAGTTAGAAAAGATTATGATAATAAATTAACTGAAGAAGAAAAAAATCATATTACTGAGACAGAAATATCTATGTATAATGATTTTGATTATATTGTTTATAATAATGGAATAGATAGTTTAAAAGAAGAAGTAGTAGAGATTATTCATAATACTGAGATGGAGGGATAATAATGGTTATTGCGATAGATGGACCTGCTGGTGCTGGTAAGGGTACTATTGCTAAATTAGTAGCTGAAAAACTAAATTTAGTATATATAGATACTGGCGCAATGTATCGTTCAGTTGCTCTACAAGCTATAAGAGAAAATATAGTAGATGATAAAGATAAGATAATTGAAATGACTAAGAGAATAGATATTAGATTTGATGAAGCTGGTAAAACTTATTTAAATGATGAAGATGTATCAGAATTAATTAGAAGTAAAGAAGTTACTAGTATAGTAAGTGGTATATCTAGTATTGTTCCTGTTCGTGAAGAAATGGTTAATCAGCAGAGAAAATTAGCAGATAATTTAAATGTAATTATGGAAGGAAGAGATATTACTACTGTAGTATTACCTAATGCAGATTTTAAAATTTATTTAGATGCTAGTGTAGAAGAAAGAACTAATAGAAGAGTAAAGCAAAATAAAGAAAAAGGAATTTTTTCAGATTATGAAGAAATTAAAAAGAGTATAGAAGAACGTGACTATAATGATATGCATAAAGAAGTAGGATCTCTTACTAGGACAGATGATCAAATATATATAGATTCTACTAATATGCAAAAAGAAGAAGTAGTTGATTTTATAATAAAAAGAGTAGGTGAAGTAAAATGAAATATATGAGTCATGATGATATTAGAAAAACTTGGTTTAGATTTTTTGAAGGGAAAGGACATAAAGTATTTGAAAGTGCTCCTTTAATTCCTATTAATGATGATAGTTTATTATGGATTAATGCAGGAGTAGCCCCATTAAAAAAATATTTTGATGGTAGAGAAGTACCTGATTCTAGAAGAATAGTTAATATCCAAAAATGTATTAGAACTAATGATATAGAAAATGTTGGTATTACTAAGAGACATCAAACATTCTTTGAAATGATGGGAAACTTCTCTGTAGGAGATTATTTTAAGAATGAAGCAATTGCTTTTGCTTTTGAGTTATTAACTTCAGAAGAGTATTTTGGTATAGATAAAGATTTAATCTATGTAACAGTATATTCAAAAGATTTTGAAGCTAGAGATAGATGGATAGATGTAGGGCTTGATCCTAAGCATATAGTACCATTAGAAGAAAATTTTTGGGAAATAGGTACTGGACCATGTGGACCTGATTCAGAAATATTCTTTGATAGGGGAGAAAAATATGATCCAAATCACGATGCATTTAAGAAGTTTACAGAAGATAAAGACCAAGAAAGATATGTAGAAATTTGGAATAATGTATTTAGTCAATTTAATGCTACTGAAGGGATGGCTAGAGAAGATTATCCTGAATTACCTAGTAAAAATATAGATACTGGTGCAGGGTTAGAAAGATGGTGTTGTATATTCCAAAATGTTGATTCTAACTTTGAAACAGATTTATTTAAACCAATTATTAAACATATAGAAGAATTATCTAAGAGTGAATATGTTGGTCAAAAAGAATTTAAAATTATAGCTGATCATATTCGTGCAATTACTTTTGCTTTAGCAGATGGTGCTTGTTTTGAAAATGTAGGTAGAGGTTATGTATTAAGAAGATTACTTCGAAGAAGTGTACGTATGGGTAAAACATTAGGATTTAATGAACCATTCTTATATAAAATAGTAAGTGATGTAGTAGATGTTATGAAGGATGCTTATCCATATTTAGTAGAAAAGAGACCTTTAGTTGAAGCACTAGTATTAGAAGAAGAAAAATTATTCTTAAAGACACTAGAAGCAGGAGAAAAGAGATTAAAAGAATTAGTAGAAGAATCAGAAGATGGTTCTATTAGTGGAGAAGAGGCATTTAAGTTATATGATACTTATGGCTTCCCATTTGAACTTACAGAAGAATATTTAACTGATTTAGGATATAAAGTAAGTCGTGAAGAATTTGATAAATATATGAATGCTCAAAAAGAATTAGCTAAGAAGAATGCTAAGAATGTTAATTCTATGGCTAGTCAAAAGAAAGTATTATTAGATTTTAAAACACCTAGTGAGTTTGCTTATGGTATTTATAGAATTAAGAGTAAAATTACTGCAATCTTCTCTAAAGACGAATTAGTTAATAGTATTGATCATGACACTTATGTAGCAGTAGAAAGAACTTGTTTTTATGCAGAAAGTGGTGGACAAGTTGCTGATACTGGTATGATTATTGGAGATAACTTTAAGGGACATGTAGTAGATGTATTTAAAGGACCTAATGGTCAGCATATACATAAAGTTAAATTACTAGATGGAGTTATTTCTGTAGGTGATGAAGTAGAATTAGTTCTTGATAAAGATAAAAGACGTGAAACAGAAGTAAATCACTCTAGTGTACATATGATTCAATATGCTCTTCAACAAAATGTATCTAAATCAATTCATCAAGCAGGAAGTTATGTTGACTCTGATAAACTTAGATTTGATTTTAATTATGCTGGTAAAATGACTGATGAAAAGATACTTGAAGTAGAAAAATTTGTTAATGATATGGCTCATGAAAATATTATAGTTTCTACTGAAGTAATGCCTATAGATAAAGCTAAAGAAATGGGTGCTATGGCATTATTTAGTGAAAAGTATGGAGATATGGTTCGTGTAGTTAAAATAGGCAAATCTATTGAATTATGTGGAGGAACTCATGTTTCTAACACAAGTGAAATTAAAAATTTAGCTATTACTTTATGTGAATCTAAAGGAAGTAATGTTTATCGTATAGAAGCAGTTACTAATGATAAAATAGAATCTAGTTTAATAGATATTATTGCTCCATATAATGAAGAAAAAATTAAATTATTAATGAAAGCTAGAAATATATTAGATGAGGCAGAGAAAAGTGGTATTAAATTAAACTTTGATGTTGATATTAATACTGATGCACCAAGTAGTTATAAAGATATTATTTATAATAAAAATGAACTTGAATATGTTCATGATGAAGTAAAAGAATTAGAAAAGAAATATTATAGTCTTAAAGAAAAGTCTACTCTTCAAAACTTAGATATTTATAGAGAAAAGATACTTGAAGAGGATGGTATTAATAGATTAATAATGAGAGTAGAAAATAAAGATATTAATTTATTAAAGAGTATTGCTGATACATTAATTAATGAATTAGATAATGGATTTATATTCTTTATAAATGAAAAAGAGGATGGTAGTGTTAATTTTATAGCAAAAAGTAATTCTAAAGTTAATGCTGGATTTATAGTAAAAACAATTTCTACTTTATATAATGGTAATGGTGGAGGAAGTCCTACTTTTGCTCAAGGTGGAGCTAAAGAAATAGATGATAATATTATTAGTGAAGTAGAAAAGGTAATTAATAATGGATAGTTACTTAATAGAAAGTAGTGATTTCTTATCTTTTCAAAATGAAAAAGATAAATTAATAAAAGATAAGAATTTTATAGATTCTTTAATCAGTATTTATGATTTAGAAGAAGTAGAAATAAGTAATGCTTTAGTAGATTTAGATACTTATGGTTTTCTAAGTACTAAGAAAGTAATAATATTATTAAATATTGAAAATATAAAATATGATGATTATAAAAAAGATATAGATCATTTAATTAAATATATAGAAAATCCTAATCCAGATAATTTATTAATAATTTATTCTAAAGGAAATAATACTTTAAAAACTATAAAAGAATTAAAAAAAGTATGTAAAAATATAGAAGTAAATATAAGTATAAAAGATTATATTAAGAATACTTTTAAAGATTATAAAATAAATTTTAAAGCTATTAATATGTTAGAAGAATATTGCTTAGATGATTTTACTAAAGTAGTAAGTGAATGCGATAAATTAAAAAATTATAAATGTAGTGATAAAGTTATTACATGTGAAGATATAGATATTTTAGTTAATAAGAAATTAGGAGATTCTAGAGATTTAACATTTGCTTTTTCTAGAAGTTTAGCAGAAAAAAACAAAAAAGATTCTTTAGAAAAATATAGAGAATTATTAGAATATAATATAGAACCATTGAGTATAATAGGGTTACTTGCTAGTCAAATTAGAATTATATATCAAGTTAAATTATTAGAAGATAAAAAAGATAAAGATATTGCAGATATATTAGGTGAAAAAGAATTTAGAATTAAAAAGACTAGAGAACTTACTAGATTATATTCTAAAGATGAATTACTTAGATTAATGCAAGAGTTAAGTAATATGGATTATAGATTAAAGACAGAAGATATTGATGGTAATAATTTAATTGAATTATTTATATTAAATATATAAAAAGATAGTATTAATTACTATCTTTTATTTTTTCTATTTTATCATATATTTCTTTTATAGTTTTTTCATATCCTATATCTTTAGGATGATAATACTTTTTATCTTTTAATTTATCTGGTAAGTATTGTTGAACTACATAAGAACCTGGATAATCATGAGGATACTTATAATCTTTATTAGAACTATCATTTTTTAAATGTTTTGGTATAGATCCTACATTACCATTTTCTATATCAGCTAGTGCTTCATCAAAAGCGACATGTGCTGTATTAGATTTAGGAGAAAGAGCCATTTCTGTAACAATAGTTCCTAAAGGAATTCTTGCTTCAGGAAGTCCAACACGTTCAGCTGCATTAATTGCTGCATCTAGTCTAGGACCAATCGCAGGATTTGCTAGTCCGATATCTTCATAAGCTATAACACTTAATCTTCTATAGATAGAATCTAAATCACCTTCAATTACTAATCTTCCTAAATAGTGTAGTGCAGCATCTACGTCACTTCCACGTATTGATTTTTGTAATCCACTTAGTACATCGTAATGTCCATCACCATTTTTATCTGAGAAGAATACTGGTTTATTATTTATACTTTTTATTTTATCTATTGTAATAGTTTTATCATCACTAGAGTAATATGCTATCTCTAGTAGATTATAAGCGTATCTTAAGTCATTAGAAGAGATTTTAGCAATATACTCGATTACTTTATTATCTATTTTAATATCACTTAATTCTGGACTTTTTATGGCTTTTTTAAGGCCTTCTATAATATCTTTTTCTTCTAATTCTTTAAGTTCAAATAATTGGCATCTACTTCTAATAGCTGGATTAATAGAATGGTATGGATTAGATGTAGTCATACCAATTAATGTAATAAGTCCACTTTCCATTACTGGTAATAATAAATCTTGTTTATCTTTATTTAATCTATGAATTTCATCCATTATAAGAACTAATTCTCCATACATTTTAGCTTCTTCTATAGCTATATCAAAATCTTTTTTATTATTAGTAGTAGCATTTAAAAATCTATAATGAACATCTAATTCATTTACTAATGCATTTGCTATACTAGTTTTACCAATACCTGGTTTACCATATAGTATCATAGAAAATAATTTCTTATTTTTTACTAAGTTAGTTAATATTTTATCTTTACCAATTAAATGTTTTTGCCCTATAACATCTTTTAATGTTTTAGGAGACATTTTTATAGCTAATGGTTTTGACATAGTTATCACCTAATATTTATTTTATCAAATAATAGGAAAATTGTAAAAATATAGTTTTTTTAGTATAATATGTATAGGTGAAATGTATGAAAATAGAAGATGCAATTCAAGACTTTTTAAATTACTGTATCTTTGAGAAAGGATTATCTGATAAGAGTAGGGAATCTTATGATAATGATTTAAAGATATATAAAGAATTTCTTAAGAAAAGAAGTATAGTAGATGTATCTAAAATAAGAAGTGACGATATAAAATCTTTCTTAAAAAGTAGAAGTAATGAAGAGAGTTCTACTATAGCTCATAACCTAACAGTAATTAAAAATTTTCATACATATTTATTAAAAGAAAATATTGTTAAAACTGATGTATCTGAGTTTATAGATAGACCAAAACTTAGAAAGAGTTTACCTAAGACTTTAAGTGTAGAAGATATTGATAAATTACTTGATATTAAACTAGATAGTCCATTTGACTACCGTAATAAAGCTATGTTAGAATTAATGTATGGTTGTGGTTTAAGAGTTAGTGAACTTGTAAATTTAACTCTTAATGATATAGATATGACTAACTCATTAATTAGAATCTTAGGAAAAGGTTCTAAAGAAAGAGAAATACCAATAGGAGAATATTCTATTTATTATTTAAAAAAATATTTAAATATAAGAGAAGATTTATTAAAAGGTAAATCATGTAATAAGTTATTTTTAAATAATCATGGATCTAGTATTTCTAGACAAGGATTTTTTAAAATGTTAAAACAATTACTAAAAGAAAAAGGATTAAATACTGAAGTATCTCCTCATACTTTAAGGCATTCATTTGCTACTCATTTAATTAATAGGGGAGCAGATCTTAGAAGTATACAAGAGATGTTAGGACATTCAGATATTTCAACAACTAAAATATATACTAAAGTTAGTGATGACAAGGTTTTAGCTGAATATAATCTTCATCATTATCGTAGTACAAAGGAGTAAGATTATGAAGTTTAAAAGAATATTTTTATTAATAATTGATTCTTTAGGAGTAGGGGAAACACCAGATGCTGTTAACTTTGGTGATGCTGGTGCTAATACTTTAGGTCATGTATTAGAAAATAATGATTTGTTTATACCAAATCTAAAGAAAATTGGTTTTTTAGATACATTAAATATGAGTGAAAATGAAGATGTAGATGCATATTATACTATTGTTAAACCTGCATTCCCATCAAAAGATACTTTGAATGCTCATTATGAAATGTTTGGTATAAAAAATACTATTCCGTTTAATACATTTAATAATGGTTTTACTTATGATATTTTATCTGAAATAGAAAAAATAACTGGTAGAGGTATTATAGGTAATGTTTGTTGTAATGATGATAGTATTATTCAAGAACTAGGTGAAAGACAATATAATTATGGTTCTTTAATAGTTTATACTTCATCTGATTCAGATATTCAAATAGCTGCTCATGAAGATTCAATACCTATTGCTACACTTCATGAATATTGTGAAAAAATACGTACATTGATAGAAAGATTAGATTGGAAGATTGCTAGAGTAATCGCAAGACCATTTAATGGTACTCCAGGTAATTATAAATTTATAAATAGTGGTAGACGTGATTATACTATGAAACCTCCTAGAAAAAGTATTTTAGATAAATTAAATGAAGCTAATTATAATGTTATTGGTATTGGTAAAATTAATGATTTATTTGATGGGGTAGGTATAAATAAAACTATTAAAGCTACAAATAATAATGAAGCTATTAATAAATTAACAGATATAATGGATAAGAATTTCACTGGATTATGTATAACTAATTTATGTGATTTTGATTCATTATATGGATATATTAGAGATGCTGAAGGATATGGTAGGTCTATTGAAGAATTAGATGTAGACATTCCAATTATATTAAATAAACTTGAATTAGATGATTTACTTATAATAACTTCTGATCATGGAAAAGATCCTACTATGAGTGATGGTAATCAACATACAAGAGAACATCTACCATTAATTCTATATAGTAGAAACTTTAAGAAACCTAAACGTTTAGAACAATTAGATACTTTAGCTAGTATTGGTGCTTTAATCGCTGATAATTTTGATATAGAAATGCCCGAAATTGGTGCTAGTATTCTAGAAGAATTAGAGTAGGGTGATAATATGAATAAAGTTGCAATAATTATAATATGTATAATTGCTGGAATAGCTGGAATTGGTCTAACCATAGGAGCTGGAATTGTAGTATATAATGCAGTATTTAATAGTGGTAAGAAATGTGATGATCCAGATGGACCAGTAGAATATAAACCAATAATTTATTTATATCCAGAAGAGGAAATAGATGTTACTGTTAAACTTGGATATAAAGATAAATTACTTGTAAGTTATCCAGAATATATTGATGAATGGAAAGTAACTGCTAAACCTGATGGTACTTTAATTGATAAAAATACTGGTAGAGAATTATACTCTTTATATTGGGAAGGTAAACATACTGAACCTGTTATATTAGATGAAGGCTTTGTAGTAAAGGGTAGTGAATCAATTAAATTCTTAGAAGAAAAGCTTGCTATACTTGGTCTTAATGAAAAAGAATCTGAAGAATTTATAATATATTGGTTACCTAAGTTACAAGAAAACAACTACAACTATATTAGATTTGCTGATATAGAAGAAATTAATAAGAATATGCCTTTAGAATTTTCTAAAGAACCAGATACTATTATAAGAGTTTTAATGCAATTTAAAGCATTAGATAAACCTATCAAAGTTAAAGAACAAAAACTAGAAACACCAAATAGAGTAGGCTTTGTAGTAGTAGAATGGGGCGGATCTATAATAAAATAAAAGATGCATTTATCTGCATCTTTTTTTATTGCTACAATTACTTTCTGAATTAACTTCATATTCATTATCAGTAATGGTACTTTTATTTTTAGAATAATTTGTAGTAGAGGAGTTATTACAATTTTTACATGCATCCCCTACCTTAGAATTCTTACAATTACTGTAATGATATTTATGTCTTTTTTTCATTAAATTTAACCTCCTAATACTAGGATGTATATTTTTAATAAAATTATACTATATATATCCTTATTATATATAATATAAGGATATAATACGCATATATATCATTATTATATATAAATATAAGGATATAATGCATGAACTATTCATTAGATTTAATCTCGTGATTTTAGGTGGATAATTACCCATCTAAGGGGAGATAAATCCCTTAGATTGCACTACACTATTTTAACTAAAAAAATAGTAGTGGACTATATCTATATATTATATATAATAAAAAGATATAATTAAAACAAAAAAATAAAAATATTTTTTTTAAATAAAATTAATTTTATTTAATTAAATATGCTATAATTGTATTAATAATTGATTATTAAAAAATATGCATATTTTCATAAATAGGGGTAATTTCATGAATAAATATATATAGAAGTTAACATAATATCAATTATAGGAAGTTATCTTCTCTTGAATCAGACCCTACTATACCTAAAATAATAACATAAAAAAACAATGATTACTCATTGTCTTTTTTATTATTATTTTTATTTTTATTTACTAAGTATAATAATAGATATACTATTCCACCAAATGTTATTACAACAAATAATGTCATTATAATTACTAATACTATTCCTAATAGTGATGCCATTTCTAACATACTCGTTCTCCTCTACTCTATAAAGAAAAAAGGCTAACGCCTTATACTTTTCTTGATTGAATTTCTGCTATTTTTTCAAATACTTCTTTAGCATTATCTTCATTTATTTCAGTATATCCTAATTCTTTTAATGCTTGAATCTTAACAGTATTTAATTCTTGTGTACGGGATAATTTTTCTTCTTTCTTTTGTTCAATACTTTGTACAAATCTCTTATGTGATTCAGCTAATTTTACTTTAGAAGAACCTCCATTATTATATAAAGTCATTGCACTAAACATAATACTTTCAAATACAAATTGTTTATCTTTGTTAAAACTAAATTCCATTGGATCAGCAAATCCTAATGATTTAGACATGAATGCTAAAATATACTTTAATTCTTCATTAGTTTCCATTGATTGTAGAAAATTATATAGATAAGCATATGTATTATATGTATCTTTTGATTTATCAGTAGCTAGTTTTTCTTTTAATAGATTAATAATATCAGATAATAATTCTTGTTCTTTCTTATTGAATCCTTTTAAATCAGATATTATTTCTTTAGATGAAGTATCTTTTACTCCTTCATTTAATCTATTCTCTACTTCAATAATATATTCACCGGTAATTTTAATTTTATTTAGTTCACTAATACTTTCTACATTTAATAAACTTAATAGTTTTGCAGCTTTTTCTTTAGGCCAATTATCAATATCATCAATAGCTAGATAATTATATAACATTTGTCTTGATACTCCTAAATATTTAGCCAAACGTACCTTACTTATTCCTAATTCAGTTAATACTGTATTTAATTCTTTCATGTTTTTTATCCTCCTAATATAATTATATATGTTGGAGTGTAAAATATCAAGTGTAAATTGACACTTTCTTATTAAATTAATAAAATTAGTAGTTTTGGGATTAATAATATTTCAATTAAATTAGTCATAAACATAAGTATTTATACATATATTAATACTTTTTTATATCTTTTTGTGATTAGTTTTAATTTATATTCTTTTTTTAAGAATAATACTTTTATTAGTATTAAAGAATAGTTAATTGAATAATATAGTAATATGAAATATATGAGTATATTTAATATACTTGGTAATATATAAATAATTATAAAAAATATATTAGTATACTTAATATTTATAATAAAAAATATTATTTCTAGAGTTAGTAATAATACTTTAAATAAATAAATACATAATACTATTGGTATTCCTATTATAGATATACCTAATAACCATATAAAAGATGCTGTTATAAGGTTATTTGAAGTAGATTTGATTAATGTATTTAGATTAGTTATTTTTGATGTTTTAATGGTGTTTTTGAGGGTAATTATATTATTAGTTATTTCTTCTTTTATAGTTTTATCTAAAGATATAGATATATAGATACTTATAAATATTACTAGTATAGTTATTATTATTAATATTTTTAATAATTTATTCTTCTTTATATATTTCATAATCTCACCTATTAAAATATATTATTATAATGGGTTTATATATTATTTATTTTATTTTACTTTTTATGACAAATATTTTATAATTATATTTAGAGGTAGATAATATGAATGATAAAGTTATTAGAGTTATAGCAATTATTATGTTAATTGCAACTGTATTAGGTTTTTTTAGTGTATTATTATTTATATAATAAAAAAAGGCTTTTAGCCTTTTTTATTTGTCTATATATGCTTCTATTTCTGGATTAATATTTTTTATATCATCATTTAAATTATATTTATTTGCAATATCATTAATTCTAGCAAAATTATGAGATATATAAAGCATTAATAATCCTGCTATTCTATTTGCAGTATATTCATCTAAAATAGCACGATCTTTTTTACTAATATTATATTTACGACATATATCTAGTACTGGACCATAACCATATAAGTAGTTAGTAAGAGACTTAGATAATAATAATACATCTTTATTTTTATCTTTGATTCTTATTTTTCTCCATACTTTCATGATATACACCTCATGGCTTTTTATAATATCATAAAAACTACATTTACTCAATAAAAAAACAATCACTTTAAGAAAGGATTGTTTTTCTTTTCGTAACCTAATGTAGTGTCATCATAATGACCAGGATATAATTTAATATTATCAGGATAATCTAATATCTTTTTTATAGATTCTTGCATCTCTGAATCACTTCCACCTGGGAAATCAGTTCTTCCCATACTTTCTTTAAATATAAAATCCCCAACTAACATGAAATTATCTTCTTCAAAGTAGAATGATACTGAGTCTTTTGAATGACCTGGAGTTAAAATGCTTTTAAATGTAAAATCCCCTATTTTATATTCTTTATTATCTTCTACATTACTTCTTTTAAATATTTTTATACTTCTTTTAGTTAAAAAGTTTCTTAATGCTCCTATATGATCAAAATGTGAATGTGTTATTAATACTCCAAGTACTTTAGCATCCCCTATTTCATCTTTAATCTTATTGTATTCATCTCCGGGATCAACTACTAAACATTCACCATTTTTTATAAGTAAATAACAATTTTCATCTAGATAGCCAGTTACTATTCTTTTAATTTCCATACATCTTCCCCTATCCTACTATATAATTTTATCTTATTTCTAATATTTTTTCAATAAAAAAAGAAGCTATGCTTCTAATTTACTAATTGTTTTACATATTGTATTTTTATCTATATTTTGTATTTTATAATACCCTAATTCAGTCATTTTATTGTATGTAGTATATTGCATTGACATAGTATTATCCAAGGATGTTTTTAGTAGATTTCTAACTTTTTTATTAGTACTTTCTAATGTTCCATGTACATATACTTCTACTGTACTTTTTAATAGTAATAGATAACTATCTAAAAATATTTGTTCATTAGTCATTTGATTCATCCTCCAATAGATTAAATAAATCTTTCTTTATTTTTTCATGTGTTTTTAATTCTTTTTGATAGAAATCTACTATTTCACTTTCTTCTAAACAATTAATATAATCTTTTATATTAGATATTATTATATCTTCATGGCTTATTGCATCTTCTACATATAATAATTCTTTTTGTGTCATATTATCCCTCCTAGATATAGTATGGATAATAATAATTTATTTAAACAAAAAACTGTATTTTTATACAGTTTTTTTATTTACTTTATTTGGTCTTTCTTGTATTTCTGTTTCAATGGATTTTAATAATTCATTCATGTCGTTATCATTTGTTGATTCAAAAGCATCTTTTACTAAATCTGCAAAGAAAGATAATTCTATTTCTGTTAGAGATGAAAGAGTTATTTTTAAATCAGTTAATTTATAAGTAGATATTGTTGTTGTAGTACATGTTGTAACATTATTATACTTTTTACGTTTTATTAATAAAGCTTCATTTTTTACTCTTTTGATATCTTTTAATCTTTCATGATGAGTATTATCTAATATTTTATCAAAATTATCTAATCCTATATAACTGAATTTAGAAAAGAAATTTTTAACATCTTTTGGTAACATTCCATAAGCTATTGGTGTGAAACGATGTGATATTGATTCTTGTTGAACACTTTGAAATTCAATTAATTTTGGTATTAATGATGATTCATAATCACTCATATTAATTACTGAAATAGCTTTAAGTATTGGTCTAGAAATAACTGCTAATTCTTGATCTGATAAATCATCAAGCATACTATTTATTTCTGATATATTAAAGTTTTCAATAGCTATATTTTCTGTTATTTCATTTCTACCATTATAGTTATCAATATTTTCATCATACTTCTTTTGATAAATTATATTGAATGCTAGTGGTGGTTTTTCATCTAATATATAATAATATAATGTTTCTAATGATTCTAGTGTATCTACACTAAATTTTTCATATAGTTTTTTTTGTTCTTCGAATTCTAATAAATCTTTATTTGTTTTCATTTAATTCATCCTCCTTAACTAGGACCCCTTTATTATTCATTTTATATATTCTTGTTTTATTCTTTTCTATTTTCTTTTCTATTTCATGACCTAGGTCTATTCCTAGTAATTCTGCTATACCTAATATGTATATAGTAGCATCTGCTAGTTCTTCTCCAACATCATCTTGTTTTTTTAACATTGCGATATAAGCTTCACTTAATTCACCATGTGCTAGACAAAATTCCATATTTAAATCAGTTGTATTAAAATTATGATTCTTTTTATTTTCAATTATGTCTTTTTGAAATTTTAATAAATCGTACATATCATCACCTCTATAGTATTTCTTTTAGTTTTTTAACTATTTCTATATCTGCACCTAACCAATCCACTGTATCTAATTCATTTTTAGTTAACCATTTCATTGCTTCGTGTTCTAATCTTTCTTCATCATGATATACTAATTCAAGTTTATCTCCTAGTAGTGTTGCAAAATATGTATGCATTGTTAGATGAAAATTAGGATAATCATATTCAACAGTACATATGTAATCATTTACATCTATTAGGGCATTTAATTCTTCTTTGATTTCTCTTTTTAGAGCGCTTTCTTTAGTTTCTCCTTCGATAGGTTTACCTCCGGGAAACTCCCATCCACCTTTGAATTCTCCGTAACCCCTTTGTGTAGCTAGTATTTTGTTATTCTTTTTAATAACAGCTGCTACTACTTCTACTGTTTTCATATTAATCCTCCTTAGCTCTTGACTCTTCTATATATTTTTTTATTAAGAATTTAGATAAGATAACATCTGCTTCAGCAAGATCATAATCTAATAATTCCTCTATATTTACCCATTTATATTCTGAGTGTGTAGAAAGAGTAAAGTCTCCACTTATATATTCACATTCATATAGTTTTAAATCTACTATATGACCAGGATATTCACATATACTATGAGTTAAATAATCTTTTATATTAGTTTTAATTTTATATAGTTCATTAAAGGCTCTTTCTAAGGATTTCTTTTCGTCTTCTAGACCTTGTCTTCTTCCTCCTGGGAATTCCCATTTGTTTTTAACATGGTCTTCTTTTTTCCTTTTAGCTATTAGGCATTTTCCATCTTTCATAATAAGACCACATACAACATCTAATATCTTTTTATTCTCTACTACGTTGGTAACTTCAAAAGGAAGACCATTCTTCTTAATAACTTGTTTTAGAAATAAATTTATTGCTGAACTCATGGATAAACCTAAATCTGTTAATACAAGAGTTGCATCTTTTTTAACATTACTATCTATTTGTATATTAATAGCGCTTGTTTTACTTTCCATATTTTGCCTCCTCGAAAAGTATAGTATCACTTAAAAAATACAATGTCAATAGAAAACTACAAAAATACTACAAGAATACTACATTTATTAAAATAATAAAAAAGTACTATTTTTCTAGTACTTTTTCTTTTTCTATTACTTTACCAAATGTATAATAACCATATTGTTTTAATGTTTCATTATATGAAGCTTTTACTTCAACTGGTTCAGTATTTTTATACCAAATATCATATCCACCTGTTTTAGCACCATATGCGAATCCATTTGCATTTGGTATTGTGTATGGAGTAACTTCAAATACTTCATAACCTTCAGGAATATAGTTTAATGCGAATCCTTCTATATTATCTTTTTTAGCTTCATAAGATACTCTAAATGAAATAAGGTGTTCTCCTTCATTAAATACTTTAACTGAATTAGCATCAATATTTTTTATTGTTTCATCTGTTGAATCATCTATTGTAGTAGTTGTTTCAGTATTACTATTATCTCCAAAGAAATACTTTCCAACAAGAGTACCACTTGCAAATGTTAATAATAGTGCTGCAGGTACTGCTAACAATTGTTTTTGTTTTTCTGTCATGTTTCCTCACCTCAATTGCTACATATTATACCACATTTCCCCTTTTTTTTCAAGATATGTTACATTCAATTAAAACTTGATATTTTTTGATAAATACGTTATAATATGCCCCAAGGAGATGCAAATATGGAAAAGAAAAACGATATTAGTTCTAAAGAAAAAACACTTTCTTTATTGGACATAACTGCTGTAGCACTTTTATATAATTATTTAGCAAATAATAAAACTATTCTTTCAACTTATAAAATAAGTACTTTTTTTGATTATTTAAAAAAAGCAAACTATCATAATGATGATGTATCATATAAATTTGTATATAGTGAAGAAACATCTAATAAGATATTAGAACAAAGTGTGAAATTTGATTTAGTTAAATGTGAAGTATTTAATATTGCTAATTTAGCTTCACACTATGAAACATTACCAAAAGATTTTATTAATAAAACATTAACATCTGAAGCATTACAATTAATTGGTATAGAAAGAAATCAATTAAAAATTGCTACAACAACTAGAAATTATTATGATCATATTGATGTTTATGCTATGGGTCAAAGAGATGCAATAGAAAAATCAGTAAACTGTTTAGAAACTTACGGATTTAAAAATATTAAAATAACTAGAGCTTTTTATCTAGGAATGAAAGATGATCATTTATATAGTGTAAGTTATAATGCTGATAAAGATTTTGAATCACTAGATCTAGATGACAAAAAAGTAAAAGTTAAGGTATTTGGAAAAGAAAATATTATTTTATAATTAAAGACATTCAATAATGTCTTTTTTTATATAAAAAAACTAGATATTTCTATCTAGTAATAATCTTGGTAGCCTGTACGGAATTCGAATCCGTGAATGTTACCTTGAGAGGGTAATGTGTTAAGCCACTTCACCAACAGGCCATATAAAGTACA
>JAFZPS010000003.1 GCA_017550205.1 Bacilli bacterium
AATAGTAGGAGAAAATATATATAAAGTATTAAAAGAATATGGAGGAGTATGGATTACTAGTGATGTTACTCCTAAAAGATTTATTGAAAAACAAGATCCTACTATAAATAAAGATATAAATAATATAACTTCAAGAAATAAATTAAATGATAGATTTGAAGATGAAAATCATATAAGAAGATTCTTTAAAGAAATAGGATTTAATAATATAGAAATACATAAATTTATAGAAGTAAAAGATGAATTAAAGTCTTTTGATATATTAAATATAGATAGTAATTCAAATGATGAATTATTAGATAGTGCTATAGTAGCAATTATAAAAATATAGAGGTGTAATATGAATAAAATATATATGGTACATTGTTGGGATGGTACTAAAGAAGATGGATGGTATCCATGGTTAGATAAAGAATTATCAAATGAAGAAAATAAAGTATATAGATTTAATATGCCTGATACTGCAAATCCTAAAATAGAAGAATGGGTATCATTCCTAGATAAACAAGTAGATAATTTAGATGAAAATACATATTTCATTGGTCATAGTATAGGATGTCAAACTATCTTAAGATATCTACAAACAAAAGAAATATGTAAGATAGGTGGTATATTATTTGTAGCACCTTGGTTAGATTTATTAGATTATGCAATTGAAGATGAAGAATCATTTAATACTGCAAAACCATGGTTAACTGAAAGTATTGATTTTGATAAGATAAAGAAATTTACTGATAATATTCATTGTATATTTTCAGACAATGATTACTTTGTTTCTTTAGACCAAAAAACTGAATTTGAAAAACTATTAAATGCAAAAACTATTGTTGTTAAAGATAAAGGTCATATTAGTCAAGATGATGAAGTTTTTGAATTAAAAGAAATATTAGATGAATGTAATAAAATGATTAAATAATAAAAGAGGTAGAATATGATTATCTTAACCGTAGGAAAAAGTTATATAGATATAGATGGATATGCTAGTGCTATAGCATATAAAGAATTACTTAATATGCAAAATATTGAAGCAAAATTTGTTAGTAATGCAGTATTAAATTATAGTATTACTAAGAGTTTATTAGATATATCATATAGTACTGATAATTATAAAATAGATGATAGTGATAAATTTATAATATTAGATTTATCTAATAAAGAATATTTCCCTGATTTTGTAAAAGAAGATAATATAATTGAAATAATAGATCATCATTCAGGATATAAAGAATATTGGGATAATAAACTAGGTAATAAATCAGAAATAGAAGAAATAGGTTCTGTAGCAACTATAATAGTAGAAAAATATGAAGAATCTAATTTACTTAATAGAATGAATACTGACATAGCAAAACTATTAATGTCAGCAATACTTGATAATACATTAAACTTCACTGCTACTATTACAAAAGAAAGAGACAAAATAGCATATAAGAAATTAGAAGATATAACTAAAGATTATAATTATAAAGAAAAGTATTTCTTAGAATGTCAAAAATACATTGAATCTAATTTAGAAGAATCAATTAAAAATGATATTAAGATTCAACATATAAATGAATATCTACCAGATGTTTTTGGACAACTAACAATATATAATGCTAACGAATTATTAAATAAAAAAGATGAATTAATTCAAATAATGAATACTTATGGAAAAGAATGGATACTAAATCTTATCTCATTAAAAGATAATACTAGTTATATTCTATATTCTGATGAAACAATTAGAAATAACTTAGAAAAAGTATTGAACTATTCTAATGAAAATAATATAGTAATAATTAAACCAGCTATGTTAAGAAAAGAAATAATGAAGAAAACAATTAATTAAAGGAGAAGACTATGAATAAAATAAATATGCTAGGAACAGGACATGGATTTGTACATGAATTATATAATACATGTTTTGTTATTAATGATAAATTTTTAATAGATACTGGTGGTAGTGCTGATATAGTTAAGAATTTAAAACTATCTGGAATAAATCTATTAGATATACATGATATTTTTATATCTCATTCACATACAGATCATATACTAGGATTATTCTGGTTATTAAAAAGATTATCTGGAATGTATTTAAAAGGTGTATATACTGGTAAATTAAATATATATTGTAATGATGAAGTAGAATTAGCTATTAAAGATATTTATAAACATTTATATCCTGATGTATATGTTAATTTAATTAATGAATATATGAATATTATTGTTGTAAAAGATGGTGAAGAAATAACTATTAATAATCAAAAATATAAGTTTATAGATTTACATGCAAGTAAGAATAAATTATATGGTTTTGAGACTACATTTGATAATGGTAAGACACTTGTATTCTTAGGAGATGAAACATTACATGAAGAGTTATTTGATATTATAAAAGATAAAGACTATGTAATGCATGAAGCATTTTGCTTAGATGCTGATAAAGATATATTTAAACCATATGAAAAGAAACATTCTACAGTTAAATATGTATGTGAAAGATTTAATGGACTAAATATTAAAAACTTAATTCTATATCATACAGAAGATACTCATCCTAATGATAAAGATATTTTATATACTAAAGAAGCAAAAGAGTATTTTGATAATAATGTAATTGTTCCAAAAGACTTAGAAGTAATTGAAATATAATTAACTAGGGGGGGGAGAATATGTCTAAAATATCTAATGTTATATTAATGCTTCAATACTTAGAAAATGGTAGAAAATATAATATAAAAGAATTATCTGAAAAATTAGAAGTTTCAGAAAGAATGATTAGAGTATATAAAGAAGAATTAGAAAAAGCAGGTATTTATATAGATACTATTATGGGACCATATGGTGGATATGTATTAAATCAAAGTATAAGAATACCTACACGTAAATTTACTCAAGAAGATTATAATTTTCTTCATAATTTAAAAGTAAATAAAGAAGATAAAGAAAAATTAGAAGTAATAGCTGATAAAGTACATGGAGTATACTTTGATTCTAAAAATGAAAATATAGAATTAAAAGAAGATACAAAGAATTACTTTAATATATTAACTAGAGCTATAAAAGAAAAAAGAAAAGTAAAAATAAATTATTATTCATATACTCATGGTAATCAAGATAGAATAATTCATCCATTAGATATGTTCTTATATAATAGTGGATGGGGTTGTGCTGCATACTGTGAGAAAAAGAAAGATTTAAGACACTTTGAATTAAAAAGAATAAATGAAATAGAATTATTAGAAGAAAAATTCTAAATAGACGAAATATTTCCTCTTTACAAGATATATTCATCTTGTAAGGAGGATTTTTTATGGAAAAGAATATGCAAGGAAATTTTAAAAAATTAGAAAGGAGAGTAATTGATACATTAAATAATACAGACTTAGAAAGAATTAATTATGAGCTATCTAAAATTAATGAACCAACACTAGTATCAGGAGTTGGAGGTTCTAGTGTAGTATCAGAATATGCATCTAGAATAATTTCAGTAAAGAATAATATAATCACAAGAAACACAGAACCAAGAGATTTTAAATATATGAATATTAAACCTTATAAGAATGTATTAGTATGTAGTTATGGAGGAAGAAACTATGGAGTAAAATTAGCTTTATTAAATGATTTAAAACACTATCTATTAGCTAATAAAAAAAGCGATAGAGAAGATGTAATTAATCTAAATTACAATAATGAAGATATAGAAGATAGTTTTATATCTTTAGGAGCTACATTAATACCTTGTAGTATATTATTAAACTATTATTTAGATAATGATAAAGAAAGAATTATAGAATTACTAGATAGCTATAATTATAATTTTGATACTACATGTGATGCTTATGAAATATTTAGTGGATATGAAACAGCTACTGCTAGTAAATTTTTAGAATCTACTATGTTAGAAGCAGGTATTGGAATACCTATAGTACATGATAAATATGATTATTGTCATGGTAGAAGTACTTTATCTACAGTATCTAATAATATAGCCATATATTTTAATGGTAATACAGAATTAGATAAAGTATATTTAGAAGAATTACCTAAGTATTATAAAGAAGTAGTAGTTATAGATTACAAAAATAATATATTAGATGAATATATACTCTTAGTAAAATGTATGTATCTAACTAAATATATTGCAGAATCTAAACAAAAAGATTTATCTAAAGTAGATTATAATCCAATCGCAAAGAAACTCTATAAATATAATGGTAATTTATAATAATTATGCTATAATTAAATAGGTGATTTAATGAAAAACTTAAAAAAGCTATTTATATATATAATACTAAGTATTATAACTATACCAGTTATAGTAAATGCAGATTCAGGATTTGATTCAAACTATGGTAGTGGAAATTCATCATCTTTTGGTGAAACTATAATGAGTGTAGGATCATCTGGTTTATCATTTGCAGGTAAACTATTACAAGTACAACCAAATGATAAAGATTATCAAGCATGTCATATAATATTATCTATTATTTGTATAATAATACTTTATATAGTAGCTTGTATTTATATATTTAAATTAGATGGTACTAAGAAAAAGAATACTAAGAAAGTATTTACTTTATTAGGTATAGGTTTAATTCCAACACTAATATTTTCATTATTCTCTTTCTTAACAAACCTACAATTAATACTATATATTTTTATATTATTAATTCTTATAATTCCATATATTATAGTATCTAAAAATATATTAAAGAAAAGATTAAAAAACAAAATATTAAAAGTAGAAGAATTAGATAAAAACTTTAATAAAGAAAATATATCTAAAGAATTATTTAATATTTATAAAGATATTCAAATAGCTTGGATGGATTTTAATTATAAAGTATTAAAAGATTTACTAAGTAAAGAAATATATGAAAAGTACGAAAAACAATTAGAAGAATTAAAATCTAAAAATCAAAAAAATATAATGGATAATATAGAATTTAAGAAAAATAAAATTACTGATATTGATATAGATAATAATATAGAAACAATAGAATGTGAAATGAGTGTAACTTGTATAGATTATATTATTGAAAATGATGATAAACTAATTAAAGGTAAAAAAGATAAATTCTGTAATTATACATATAAACTAGTATTCAATAAAGATTTAAGTACTAATAAATATACATTAATAGAAAAGAAAATAATAAAACAATAGTAGGAGTAATCCTACTTTTTATGTTATAATTTAAGCAGTGGTGGTAGTATGGAAGAAATGAATATTGATGATATTAGAAGAGTAGTTAGAGGTGGAACTATACTATTTTGTATTAAAGTTTATGGAGATTGGATTCCTATTTTAACATGTAGACCAACAACTACTAGATCTATTAAGATTGATGGTGTAGATTATATAGATAATAGATATATCTCAATATATTCAGATGAAAATATATGTTCACAAATATCAAAAGAAATACTTTATTATGTAATTCAAGATGCAATAATAACTATTACTCAAAATGATTATTTAGTAGATATTCCAAAAAATGATATATATTTAAATGAATATTTAAAAGAAATAGATAATGTAGAATTTGTTAAAGATGTAATATGTTTTCCATATGATGGAGAAATACCTTTAGAAGATGAAGCAATGCAAAAACTATATCTTGAAAAACCAACTAGAAAAGCATGCCTTGATTTAATGCAAAATGGTATACAAACATTAATGTCTAGTGCTAATAAAAATAATGCATTAAATAGAGAAAAAGTAGATGAAGAAAAAATATATATCGGACAAGATGATCCATGGGTTATAGGTAATGGATATGCATGGATTATGCTTGATTGGGATGATTTAGATGATGATAATAAACAATACTTAATCTCAATACTAGAAGGAAAAACAAAAGTAGGAGAATCTTCACCACTAGAAACAATTAAATTCTATGAGTATGTAGATGTTTCTAGAGAAGTAGCTTCAAGATATGATTATGATAGTAAAAAAATAGTGGATAATATACAATTAACTCCTATAGAAAATGACGTTTATTATGATTTAAATAAAGTATATCTAATAGGTAATAATTCATTAAATAATCGTGCAAGAAGAAAAGAATCTAATCATTTAAGAACAGTAGCTATACGTTATCCAGTAAATGAAAATACAACAATAAAAGAAGTAGAAGAATACTATAATAAAATAGTTTCAGGAATGATTAATAAAAATATAATAGATAGTAATCAAAATACAATATAATATGAGGTGAATAAAATGTCTTTAAGAAATACAATTGAAAATTATATACCAAGTGATGAACAAGAAGAAAGAGATCAAAAACAAATGTTAACATTTATAGATAGTTTTGAAGATGTTTTAACTAGAGATAATACTATAGGACATTTCTCAGCTTCAGCATTTGTTATTAATAAAGATAAGAATAAAATGGCAGCTGTATATCACATTATAACTGATGGTTGGACTTATCCTGGAGGACATGCTGATGGAGAAGAAGATTTATTATCAGTAGCACTTCGTGAAGTAGAAGAAGAAACAGGATTAAAAGCTAAAGTATTAAATGATGAACCTTATTTATTATCTACAAATCCTGTTGGAGCACATATTAAACGTGGAAAGTTTGTTTCTCCTCACTTACACTTTGATGCACTATATTTAATGGAAGCAGATGATAAAGAAAAATTAGAATATAGAGAAGATGAATCAAAAGGAGTAAAATGGATTCCATTTGATGAAGTAGATAATGAAAAAATGGTAGATTTCATTAGAAATAATGTAAAAAAACTAATAAAAAGAATATAGAAGAGGTACATATGAAAAAGAAAATAATATATATTTTAATATTAATATTAGGATTATTTATAATCACAGGCTGTAGTAAATATGATGTTATGAAAGGTACTTGGAAAGCATCAATTGAAAATCAAAATATTCATCATGATAGTGATAATGAAGTAACAGGTGGAAAAGAAGATTATTATTTAAAATGTGATGGAGAAGGTAACTATGACTTAACTTCAAAATCAGGAGATTTAGCTAATGCTAGATATGTTGTAGATAAAAACATCGTTACATTCTATGATGAAGGAAGAGAATTATTAAGTATATGTAAGATTAATGGTAGAGAATTAGATTGTTCAATACAATCTTATTATGCATTTAAATATGTAAAGATAAAATAGTAATTTAAAAAGAGGAATTGTTATGGAGATAATATATCATACAGCAGACATGAATAAAGACATATTAACTCTAGAAAATGTATTTCATAGTGGAATACAAACAGTAGAGTTAGATTTTGTTATGTCAAAAGATGGTATACCAGTATGGACTCATAATATACTTCCAACTCAAGTATTAAATTATAATTCAAAAACAATAAAAGATTATTTAACACTATATGATGTTTTAGGTTTAAATAATCATAGATGCAAATTAATGCTTGATTTAAAATACATTTCTAAAAATATTTTAAACTCAAAAGAATTTTCTAAATTACTTAATTATTTAAACCAATATGATGATATACAAATACAAAGTTTAGATATATCACTTATAAATAAAATAGATTATTCTAATATAGAAGTAGGATTAATTATAAACGTATTATCAAAATGGTATATTAATAATAAAATGAAATTACCTGATTTAGATTTTATGTCTATATCTTCAGAATTATGGGAAAGAAAAAATGGAATATTCATAGAAAAATGTAATGAACTATATCCAAAAGTAAAAAAATATGGATGGACATGGTCAACTAGAGAAGAAGATGAAGATAGAATTAATAATTTTATTAATAAAGAAGCAGATGGAATTATTACTAGTAATCCAAAACTAGTAAAGAAACTTATAAAGAAGGGATCTTATGATTAGTATTAAAGAAATCACTATAGAAGAATTTAGAAATAATATATATGATAGATATACTAAATTATTTCCTAAAGATGAACAAAGAGAATGGAAGAAAATAGAGAAAACATATACAAATGGTATAGAACACTTTTATAATGTTACTCTAAATGATAAAACAATAGGTTTTATAATACTTGAAAAAATAGATGATAATCCATATTATTTAGATTATTTTGCAATATATGATGAATATCAAAATAAAGGATATGGGACAGAGGTAATTAAATATTTATTAAATAATATTATTAAAGATGATGGATTAATAGCTGAAATAGAAACAGTTAATGATAATAATATACAAACTAAGAAAAGATTAAAGTTCTATAAAGAATTAGGGTTTGTAGATATAGATTCTGAATATCTATTATATAATGTTCATTACACACCAATAGTATATTTAAAAAATATAGATAAAGAAGCTATAGATGAAATGTTTTTAAAGTATTATATTATAAATGTTGGTAAAGAAGCATTATTAATAAATTATAAGAAATTAAAGTAGGTGAAGTATTATGAATAATAAAGGATTTACATTAGCAGAATTATTAATTGTTATAGCAATTATTGCAGTATTAATAGCAATAGCTATACCAATTTTTACAGATCAAATAGAAAAGAATAGAGATACAAATCAAACAGTAGAAAAAGAGAAAATAGAAAAAGCAGAAACTCCTAAACAAGAAGAAAAACCAGTAGAGGAAGAACCACAACCAGAAAAACAACAACCAGAACCACAACAACCAACACCAACTCCTCCACCAGCACCAACTGTCCCTGAACCACAACCTGAACCACAACAACCACAACAACCAGTACAACAAGAAGAATCTGGACAAGAAGCACCAGTAGAAGCTCCTATAGAAGAACAAGTAGTAATTGGTGGTTATTATTAAAATAAAGTAGGAAAAAACCTACTTTTTATGTTATAATTTTACTATGTTTAAGGAGTTAATTTATGAAGGAATATACTGGCAAAATCGTTAAAATAATGACATGCTCTAAATGTAATACAAAATGTAAACACTGTTATATAAATTATGATGGTGATTTTGATCCTGATGAATTATATGAATTAGTAAAAACGTTAAAGAAAAAATATGAAGTAAGATTAAATGGAACAGAACCTCTTTTAAATGAAAAGTATTTAAAAAGTTTTGCACTAGCTAATGAAGAATTAGTACTTACAAACGGATTAGTATTTAAGAATAATCTAGAACTTGTAGATAAAATAAAAGAAACTGGTGTAAAAAGAATATGTATTTCATATCACTTTTTACTACATGAATATATATCTAGTATTAAAAAAGAATATCTAGATGAAATAATACCTAAAATAAGATCAAAAGGTATAGATGTAGAACTAATGTGTACTATATCAAAATTAAACTATAATAAGATTATAGAATTCTGTGATAAAGCAGTAAAACTAGGAGCAAATTATATATACTTTATAGAGTATATGGATAAAAATAAAATAGATGGATTATCACTAAATAAAGATGAAAGAAAAGAATTCTTTAAAGAATTATCTGAAGTAAGAAACAAATATGATAAAGATGTATTAATGGTAACTAGATGTGGTAATTTCAATAGAGATAGCTATAAATATGATAAGAATTTTAATTGTCCTGCATATAATAACATGGTTGTTATGACACCAGATTATAAGATATATCCATGTAATTTCTTAATATCTAAGGAAGAAGAAATAGGATATTATAAAGATGGCAAAATATATGTAGTTGATGATTATGAATGTAGTCCTAATGAATGTTTATATTGTAAAAAACGTAGTAGAGGTGAAATATGTTAAAAAGAATTACTATTGAAGATAATGAAGAATATCTTAGACAAATTTCCATAAATGTAGATTTTGATAAAGATAATTATAATGAATATATAGATAATTTAAGAGAATTTTGTCAAAATAATGAAGTCTATGCTTTAGCCCCAGTTCAAATAGGTATTCCTAAAAGAATAATATATATTAGAAATACAACTACTGATATGACTAAAAATAATGATGAAGCTTATAATGAAGGAATAGTTTATATAAATCCTATAATAAGAAATATGTATGGTCATACACAATTTTTAGAAGGATGTGCAAGTTGTAAGTATAAAAATGGGAATTACATTACTGGATTAATTGATAGACCATATAAAATAGAAATTGAATACTATGATGTATATGGTAAAAAACAAAATAAAACAATAGAAGGATTTGAATCTACAATATTTTGTCATGAGTATGACCATTTAAATGGTATATTACATATGGACAGAATTAATGATTCTACATTAATGAATTTAAATCAAATGAAAGAATTTAGAACTAATAATCCTTATAAAGTAATTGATCAAGATGAAATATTTTCATACGATGAAATAAATAAAATAAGAGGTGTATAAAATGAATTTGTATATTGTTAGACATGGTCAAACTGATGGCAATGTATATAAAATAATGGATGGTATTAGAGATATTGATTTAAATGAAACAGGAATAGAACAAGCAGAATTAACAAGAGAAGAAATTAAAGATATTAATTTTGATCTAGTTATTTGCTCTCCATTATCAAGAACAAAACATACAATGGAAATAATTAATATAAATAATATTCCTGTATTATTTGATGATAGAATTAAAGAAAGAGATTGTGGAGAATTTACTGGAAAAGGTTTTGATTCATTAGATAGAGGTTTATATTGGAATTACTATGATGAAACAAAATATGAAAGAGCTGAAAGTATTCCAGATTTTTTCAAAAGAGTATTTTCATTTATAGAAGAAATAAAAGAAAAATATAGAGATAAAACTATTCTTCTTGTAACACATGAAGGAGTAACTAAAGCAATTAATTGTTACTTTAATGGTGTTCCTAAAGATGGAAACTTACAAGGACTTGGTTTAAAAAATTGTGAAGTAAAGAAATACTCATTATAATAAAAGATATAATTTCTAACATAGAAGGAGCAAGCTTTATGAATAATGGAATTTATAAATTTAGTGATGTGGATATTAATTCAAATAGTATAGGAGGGAAAGCTAGAAACTTAGCTATTCTTTCTCAAAATGGATTTCCTGTACCTGATGGATTTGTAGTTTCTACAAAAACTTTTGATAATAATATATTATCTAAAGAATCTATTAGTATTATTGAATCTTTAATTGATAATGATAGTTTATATGCAGTTAGATCATCTGCAATGGTAGAGGATGCCGCAAATGAATCATGGGCTGGTCAATTTGAAACATATTTAAATGTTAAACCAAAAGATATAATAGAAAAGATTTATGAATGTCATAATTCTAAAAAAGATAGAGCTGTTAGTTATGCAAATGGTGATGATGTTTTTGATATTGCAGTTGTAGTTCAAAAAATGATTAATGCCGAATATGCTGGAGTAGTTTTTTCTAAAAACCCAGTTAGTGGAGAAGATGAAATAATAACTGAATATGTTAAAGGACTTGGAGAAGACTTAGTTAGTGGTAAAAAAGATCCAATTCAAGTTATTATTAATGATAAATTAGAAAAAGAAGATATCCCATTTGATATTTTAAAACTTAAAGAATATGTTAAAAAAATAGTCAAAGTATATAATGATATTCCACAAGATATAGAATATGCTATATCAAATAATAATATTTATATATTACAATCAAGACCAATAACAACAAATAAAGAAAAAGATGAAGAAATAATTGAACTTGGTTCACCTGAAGAAATATTCTATTGGGGACCATCAAAAGCAGAATCTATTTATATGAGTGATTTTTTTGCTGGTATGGAAGATTTCTTTAATATGTTAAATAATAATAAAGATATGCCTAAACCTCCAGTAACACTATGCTTATTTAGTAATCATCAAATGGTATGGTTAAATAGAATGGATATTTTTGGAAGTTTTGTAAAAAAAGTATTTTTATACTATGAAAAAAACATTGATATAGATGAAGATTATAAAAAGTGGACTGAACTAAAAGATAAAAAAGATTTAGTAAAAGCATTTAATCAAACTGAGTTTGCTGAATTTGCTTTATATGGAGCAGAAACTGAAATATTTGAAAGACTTAAAAGATTTGATGATAAAACAAAAAGAGATATCTTAACAGCTTTTGCTACTCCTGAAGATGAGACTTTCTTAAATAGATTAGATAGAGAACTTGTAGAGATAAATGATTATAAGAAGATGGCTAAATTATATCCATGGATATGTGATGGATATGGTGGGGTTAAAAATATAAATGCTGCTGAAGATTATTTTAAAGAAAGATCTAGAGTATTAAATGGCAAGATAGCAGATAAAGTAGATTATACTAAAAAGCGTAATGAATTATTAAATAAATATGATTTAAGCAACACAGAATTAAAATCCTTAGAATTATTAAAGAAATTAGTTAAATATATGGATGATAGAAAAGAATGGATGATGTCATCTAGAAAAGATATTAATAAGAATTTATCTAATATAGAATATGGATGGTATTATGATGGTAAAGTATCTAAATATTTAACTAATGAAGAAACAGATAAATTATTTGATAGATATGTTATGTTTCAATCTGCAACAGGTGTACTAAAAGGAATGGTAGCATCAAGTGGTAACTATCATTTTGTAAGTGGTGAAGTAGTAGTTATAGATGATTCAACTAAACAAGTTGATGAAGATAAAATCCTAGTTTGTCCAATGACTAGTCCTAGTTATGTACCTTTAATGAGAAAAGCTAAAGCTTTAGTAACAGATCATGGTGGAGCTATGTCACATGCAGCAATAGTTGCTCGTGAATTTGGATTACCTGCAATTGTAGGTACTAAAACAGCAACAAAAGTTTTAAAAACTGGAGATAAAGTTATGTTAAACTTATTAACAGGAGAGATTATAAAATAAAAGAGGTATGTTTTATGGAAAACTATGTTTGTAAAATAGCTACGCTAGAGGATATTATTAAGAAACATGATTATGAAATAGAAAAAGCAGTAGACGATAAGAGTAATTGGATAACATGGAAAGAAAAAGCAATAGAAAAATTTAATAAAGGATTATCTATTACATATATGGGATTATTAAATGGTGAAATAATTTGCGAATGTACTGCTGCTGTTGATCCAACTATTGTTCAAAATGCTGAAGGATTAGTAAATGATACAACTGCATACTTATTTGCATTTAGAACAAATGAAGAATATCAAGGACAAGGATACTTTTCAATATTATTTAAATTTATGATAAATGATTTGATATCTAGAGGATATGAAAGAGTAACACTTGGTGTTGAACCTGAGGAAGAAAAAAATAAAATAATATATTCTAAATATGGATTTACAGAACACATAAAAGATGCTCAAGAAGTATATCCTGATGGAACTACAATTGATGTAGAATACTATGGTAAAAAAATAAAATAAAAGGAGTTGATCCAAATGAATGAAAATAAAACTAATATAAACTGGTTGATATTGTTTTATAGTAACTTTCTTAGATTTCCTTTATTTAAAAAGGTTAGCGGTGATTTAGATCTTGCATGATTTGTTAAATAAATTATAAAAAATAGCCAAAAATGACTAAAAATACCTAAATATAGGTATTTTTTTGTTAAGAATTAAGTAACTGATATTGTCGTTGACACCATACTTTATAACAATTTAACAAAGTATAGAAAATATGTTCGGAATATTGTAAAAATTGTAGTATAATATAAGTAGTTGATAAATCATTGTAAAGGGGGAATCATATGAATGATAAATTAGCAACTATTACAAATCTTTTTGAAGGAAAAGAAATACGAAGTATATGGGATACTGAAAAGGAAGATTATTATTTCAGTGTTGTAGATGTAATTAATGCTTTAGCGGAGCCAGCAAATCCTAGAGATTATTGGTATCAATTAAAAAAACGACTTTCAGAGGAAGAAAAATCTGAAGTGTCGACAAATTGTCGACAGTTGAAGATGAAAGCAAAAGATGGAAAAATGAGAGAAACAGACACATTAGATACAACAGGAATTTTTAGATTGATTGAATCTATTCCATCTCCAAAAGCAGAACCATTCAAAGTGTGGTTGGCAAAATTAGGTAGAGAAAAAGTCGATGAAGTATTTGATCCTTCCAAAGGTATTGATCAAATGATAGATTTTTATTTAAAAAAAGGATATTCTTTGCAATGGATTGAAGCTAGAATTAAGGCAATTATTGATCGTAAGAAACTTACTAATACATGGAAGGAAAATGGAGTTAGTGAAGGAGTTGAATATGCAATTCTTACTAATGATATTTATAAAGAATGGTCTGGAATGACTGCACAAGAATACAAATCATATAAAGGTATTCGAAAAGAAAATTTAAGAGATAATATGACTGATTTAGAAGTTGCCATTACAAATATTGGAGAACTTGCTGCAAGAGAAATTGCACAAAATGAAAAACCTCAAGGTCTTGATCAAAATCGTAAAGCTGCAAAACGCGGTGGTGGAGTAGCAAGAAAAACAAAAGATTTTTTTGAAGAAGAAACTGGTAGCAAGGTTATTTCTAAAAATAATTCTTTGACTTATCAATATTTAAGTGAAGATAAATTAATAGAAAAAGAATAATTGTTCTTTTTATGGTATAATTATTGGTGAATTGAAGTTATTATATTTAATACTTGATATTGACGGTTAAAGTTTTAATAAAAGAGGTGAAGCATATGATAACAATTAATATAGTTGAGTATAATAATCTTGATTTTATTCAATTATGTGAGTTACTAGAAAAAGAACATATAGATGTTATAAAAGAACAAAGAAGTCCAAATGGAAATTGCTTAAATAATCTTGATAAATTTAAAACAGTATTTGTTGCGTATGACAATTCAAAACCAGTTGGCTGTCTTGCAATGAAAGAAAAAATTAATGATATAGTTGAAGTAGGAAGATTATATGTTTTATCAGAATATAGAAAAAAAGGAATTGCTTCAATGTTATTTAATAATGTATTTAATAAAGCAAAAGAATTAAAAGCAAAGAAAGTAATTCTTGATACATATAAAAGATTTGAGTCAGCTATAAGACTATATAAAAAATTAGGATTTTATGAAATAGATAATTATATTGATGGTTCACCACATTCTGTATGCATGGAAAAAGTATTAGAAGGAGTTGATCCAAATGAATGATAATAAAACTAATATAAATTGGTATCCTGGTCATATGGCTAAGACTAAAAGAGAAATATCAGAAAAATTAAATTTAATAGATATAGTTTATGAAGTAATAGATGGTAGAATGCCAATATCTAGTAAGATTGTAGATATAGATGATTTAATTAAAGATAAACCCAGAATACTAGTAGTTACTAAAATGGATTTATGTGATGAAGAAGAAACTAAGAAGATTCTTAAGAGTTATGAATCTTCTGGTTATAAAGTAGTATGTGTAGATTTAGTTAATGGTAACTGTAATGAACTAATTAGTATTACTAAAGATATAATGTCTAATATTAATAAGGAAAGAGTTACTAAAGGTATGATGGAACGTGCTGCAAGAGTTTTAATAGTAGGTGTTCCTAATGCTGGTAAGAGTACTTTAATTAATAGACTAGTAGGAAAGAAATCTGCAGGAGTTGGAAATACTCCAGGATTTACTAAGAATCTTGAATGGATTAGAGTTAATAAAGATATAGAACTATTAGATTCTCCTGGTATACTTTGGCCTAAGTTAGAAAATCAAGATAATGCTAAAGTACTAGCAGCTTTCTCATCAATAAAAGAAGAAATACTTAACTTAGATGATATAGCTTGTTTTATACTTAAGAGAATGTTTGAATTATATCCAGAAAAACTAAAAGAAAGATATGGAATAGAAGAGTTAGATGAAGATTTTGTAGAAGCATATGAACTTATTGGTAGACGTAGAGGAGCTTTATCTAGAGGTGGAATAGTAGATTATGATAAAGTATCTGATTTAATAATAAAAGATTTAAAAAATGGATACTTTGGAAAAGTTACATTTGACAGAATAGAAAAATAATTCTATTCTTTTTTCTTGCTTTTTTTAAAATATTAGTAGACAATAAATTTGGTGAGTGTATGAAAAAACGTGAAATAATTGAAGAATTAAATAATAAGAATAACTTACTAGTAATAGGAGATTCTTCTTTAGTTTTACATGGTCTAAAAAGAGAATGTGATTCTTTAGAAACAGAATCTTTAAATAATCAAGAATATGATTTAATTGAAAATATTCCATGTTTAAGTATAAAAAGTTGTTTGGAAAGATTAAAAAATGCTAATAATATAGATAATAAG
>JAFZPS010000009.1 GCA_017550205.1 Bacilli bacterium
AGAATTCATCAATTTGTTTTTCAGGTACTTCTTCATAGTAACCACCTCTAGTATGTACTATAGTACAATACTTACATTTACCATGACATCCTGCACCTATCTTTAATGGATAGAAATCTCTAAATAAATGTCCATCTTTTAGATTGTCTTCTCCTTCTTTAAAGTCAGGTACCCAGAATGGTTTTTCATAATGAACTAGTTTTCTATCAACTAAGTCTACATTATATTCTCTAACTACATTAAGTCTTCTAACATAATCTGGAACTGGTATATCCATTCTTTGAGCTATACATCCTCCAAGATAAATATCTTTATTAGTTAACTCATGCAATCTTTTAACTATTTCTAGATCATTTAAAACTGCTAAATCAGTTACTTGGCAACCTAAGACAATTATATCATCAGCATCCATTGGATTGTCTACAAATCTTTCTTTATATTTATTTGCGAAAGATAACATATCACTCCATACAGATAAACAAGCAGCTGAAGTTGCATATATTTTATTACCTAAATCTTCTTTATCGTAAAGCACTCCTTCTCCAAATATATTTTTCACTTTTTTCATATTAACACCCCCAATATATTTTATTTTTTATAAGTTGGAATAAAGAATTTATGTCTACTATTATCATGTAGTTTCTTTATCTTTTGCTTAACATCTTCATCTAAGTCTTCTCCATTCATATACTTAGCTATATCTTTATATTTAACTCCTAATTTATCTTCATCTATCATACCACTTAATCCATCACTTGGTGCTTTATATAATACTTCTTTAGGTACATTTAATTCTTCACCTACTTGAATAACTTCATCTACTGTTAAATCTGCAATAGTTTTAATATCACTTACAGAGTCTCCACCTTTAGTAAAATATCCAACAAATTCTTCGCATTTATTACCAGTACCAGCAACTATATAAGTCTTACCTTTTAATGCTGTTTGTAATGCAGCTATATAGTATAGAGTTGCCATTCTAAGTCTAGGTTTTAAGTTAATATCACTATTTTTTAATTCTTCTTCAGTAAAATCTCCTAATAATTTTATTTGATCTTTAAAAGTTTCAAAAGTTTCAGTTAAATCCATATTAAGCATTTTAAATCCATAATAGTCACTTACTAATTTAGCGTCATCTCTATCAGTATTTTTAGAATGACATGGCATTGTAATTCCTACAATATTTTCAGCTCCTATAGCTTCAGCAAACAATCCAGCAACTACACCAGAATCTTTACCTCCACTTATACCTATAACTACTCCCCCTAAATTATATTCATCAAAGTAATCTCTAATAAACTTAACTATTTTATCTTTTTCTTTCTTAGCATTAAACATAATTTACCTTCTTCCTAAATATTTTTTACTTTTTTCAATTAATAATTGACTTCCCCCACCTTGAATATATCCTTTTTCATATAATTCAAATAACTCATCTATATTACATTCAAAATATCTAATAAATTCACCAGGATCTAAGTTTTGCTTAGAAACCTTTTTACAATTAAGAGCTACGAAACCTCTATTATAAGCAGCTCCTACTCCATCATCTTGGTAATATGATGCTACTTCTATTAAATGATTAGATCTATATCCAGTCTCTTCCTGTAATTCTCTAGCTGCAGCATCTACATATTCTTCATTAGGTTCAACATACCCTGCTGGAAAATCTATTCCAACAGTAGATTCTGTAAAAACCCTAGGTTGTACTGTAAGAATAACTGTATTCTTATTAGTAATAGGACATATAGTAACAGCACTACCATTTCCATTACCTTTTAATAATTTTTCTCTTACTATAGTTTTCCCATTATTAATTTCACAATTATATCTTTCTACTTTTAAGAATCGAGAGTTAGCATCAAGTAACTCTTTTTTCTTAGTTTTTAATTCTTCAATGTAACTCTCTAATTCTTCTAACTTATACTTTCTCATTTTTATCTTACCTTTTGATATTGTTTTGGAGGTTCAACTCTTTTTCTATGAAGTCTAATTAATTCTTCTTTTAATAATCTTAATTTATCAGTTAAGTCTACATAATATTCATGAGGATTTATTATTCTTCTTACTTCAGGATATAGAGTTTCAAATTCTCTTTGGCAATATGCTTGTCTTTCCATTATTGTTGGTTGTTGATATACTAATTCACCATTCTTAAAGATAGGTACTAATAATTCTCTTATCTCATAGTTTTCAACTTCTTTAGTTTTCCAAGTTTCTGTTGGATGTACTAAAGTATATTTATCCTTTGGAAGTATTTCATCATGTACAGCGATAACATCAGCTATAGCATAACCAGTTTTCTTATCATATAAACGGAATACTTTCTTATATCCTGGATTAGTAGTTTTAATAGTATCTTCACTTACTTTTATACGAGGATCTATTACACCATTTATTTCTACAGCTCCTAGTTTATAAACTCCATTTACTCTTTCTTTACGTGCTGCTATATTATCACCACTACCTATACTACCTATTATTGCATGTTCTGCTTTTAAACCTTTAATTGTGTATTCATCTAAACCATTACTTATACAAATTTGAGCATTAGGATAACCTGCATCATCTAACATTTTTCTAGCTTGTTTACTTAGATATGCTAAGTCACCACTATCTATTCTTATTCCTTTAAACTCTAATCCATTAGGGTTTAAGTAATCATTAGCTACTTTAATAGCATTAGGAATACCACTATTTAAAGTATCATAAGTATCTACTAAGAATAAGCAACTATTCGGATTAGCTTTAGCAAACATTAAGAATGCTTCATATTCATCACCCTTGAATTGTACTAGAGAGTGGGCCATAGTACCAAGTACTGGAACACCAGTAATTTTACCAGTGTAAGTATTACTTGTTCCTTTACATCCACCAATAATAGCATATTTACTTGCTTCTATTGCTGAATCCATTCCTCTAGCACGTCTTGCTCCAAATTCCATTACTGGAACTCCAGCTTCACTAGTAATTCTCTTAGCTGCAGTAGCAACTAAAGCTGCAGAATTGAAGTTAGCTAAAAGCGCAGTTTCTAATATTTGAGCTGTAATAATATCAGCTCTTACAGTAAGAACTGGTGTATTAGGGAATACCATAGTACCATCAGGTACTGCCCATATATCTCCCTTGAATCTCAAATCTTTTAAATAATCTAAGAATTCATCACTAAAAGTATTTAAACTTCTTAAGTATTCAATATCATCTTCTTCAAATCTAAAATTCTTAACATAGTTAATAGTTTCTTCCAAACCACCAGCTACTGTATATCCTCCTTCTAAAGGATTATTTCTAAAGAATAAATCAAAATATGCTATTGTATCTTTTTGACCATCATTAAAGTATGCTTGAGCCATAGTTAACTCATAAAAATCTGTCATTAAAGTTTTATTTTCCATAATTATCTTCCTTTCTTTACAAGTTGAATGCCTTGTTGTTCCATTAATAATTTAGCGGCATCAACATATTCTTTTCTATTATTTTCATTGTATGTAGCGATTGCATCTTCATGCACTTTTATAATATGTTTTCTATCTTGTTGATCTAAGTAGTTAGCTAAAGCTATAGCTCCATTAACTACACATATATCAGTACAGCATCCTACAATATCAAACTCTTTCATTTCTTTTTGTAATTCCATTAAGTATCTAAACTCTGGTGCTTCCATAAAGCATGTGCTGTTTTTTTGAATAGCTACACCATCTTTTTCAAATTCTTTTAATTCATCAACTAATTCTGCTTCATTTGTTCCTTCTACACAGTGTTGAGTATTACCAAATCTTTCAAACTCTGCTGCATCTTCATTATGAGTATCTTTAATAAATACTATTAATTTGCCTTCATTCTTAGCTTCTTTAATTAATTCAATTTGTCTAGGTATAATATCTGCAATTTTTTCATCATGTAATACTCCTTCTCTAACAAATCCATTAACCATATCTACTACAATTAAACATCCTTCATACATTTCTAAATTTTTCATATGAATCACTCCTTCTTTTTTATTTTCATTAACTGTTATTTCTGTAGTTTTAAATTCTTTTTCATCACAATTAAATTTAATTTCTTCTACTTTATATCCTTCTTTTTTTAATTGATTTTTTATTACTTGTTTCATCATTTTTTCATCTAAAGTTAATTCTACTTTTAATCTTTTATTATAAAAGTTTAAATAACCATCTAGATCTACTCTAGGACGATATCCGGTATCATTTTTATTCCACCATCTCTCAATACCTATTTCTACTTCTCCAACAAAGTTTTGCGAGTCTACATAATACCTTTTTATTAAGTCCACTAATTCTTGTCTCGTTAGTTCCATCTTAAATACCTCCAATCTTTTTAGTATTTTGTAAAATTTCAATTTCTACATTATCAAATGCAGGTCTACCTTCGTAATCATCATATTGTTTATATTTCTCATCATATACTTGCTTGCTTGTAAATATCATCTTTCCAGTTTTATATCCTGCTTTCTCCATATAGAACTTAATAACATTTCTAATTTCATCTTCATTCATTTCTTGAGTTAGATCATAACCTTCATCTAGTAATTGTAATTTACCTGTTATAACTGCTTTAACAACTGTATAATCATCTCTTCCATCAGTATATGTATCAGCAACAAGTTCTACTTTTCCATCAAAATCCATTTCTTCTTTTTGGTATTTTTTAATTAAATCTGTTAATCTTTTTCTATTCATTACAATTATCATTCTATATTCACCACTTTCTCTTTTACTTTTTCTTTAACTTCTACTTCAACATTGTCAAATGCTAAGTATGGAGCATCTCTTTCAAATGCATCACAATGTTGTTGTTTACATCCCATATGCGCATTAACATATTGATAACCTGCTTTTTCAAAGTATCTTTTAATTATTTTCTTTATTTCTTCTTCATTTATTTCATATTTCACTGCTAAATCTTGTCCATCTAGTTTAATTTTTCCTCTCATAGTAGCTTGAAATACTTTTTTTCCTCCTCTGTAATAATCATCCTGATCATAAACATTTACTGAAGCATTCCCTTTAAAATCAAGTTCCTCTTCATAATGCTTTTCAATTATTCTCTCTAATTGCACTCCTGTTAACATAATTTTCATTTTTTCTTCACCTTACCCTTTATTTGTATTGTTATATTTTCAAATACTCCTTCTTTTAAATTAAATGTTATATTTTCTACTCCTTCGTAGTAATATCTTATTATTTCTTTTAAGGTTCCTATACCTACAGCCCTTTCAATTTTAAACTCGGAACCACCCATTTCAATAGAACCATTTAGTTTTACTAATGGTTGATACCAATTATCCGAATCAACTTTAGATATAGCTGTTGCCTTTCCTTTAATATCATCAATTTCTTCGTAATATTTCTCTACTAGTTTTTCAAACTCCTCTTTCTTTAATACTAGCGTTGTCATATTATCATCTCCTCTTATTAACATTTTGTTAATAACTAATGTTATAAAATATACAAGTTTCTTCACTTGTTATTAACATTATATTAATAACAGAATAAAAAGTCAATACTTTTTTTTAAAAAAAATAAAAAAAAGTAGATTTTCATCTACTTTTTAAATAATTTTCTTTTATTAGTACTCTTTATATGATCACCTATAATATCAGATACATCAGTTACAGTAACAAAGGCACTTTCATCTAATTCTTCAATAATATGTCTTAATTCAAATATTTCTATTCTAGTAAGTACACAATACATTACTTCTTTTTCCCCACTAATTAATCCTTTAGCTTTAATCTTAGTAGTAGTTCTACCCAATCTCTTATATATTTCTTCAGATATATTAGTTCCTTTATCTGTAATAATCATAGCTGCTTTAGCTTGTTCTAATCCTTCTGATACAAAATCTATTATTTTAAATGTTATTACGTAAGTAAGTAATGAATACATTGCCCTATCAAATCCAAATATAAATCCAGCTGCTATATATATAAATAAATTAAATAATAATACTATTTGTCCTACACTTAAACTTGTTTTCTTAGATACAACTATAGCTAAACTCTCAGTACCATCATTACATGCACCACTCTTAATAATTAATCCTACACCTACTCCAAGTATAGCTCCACCAAATACAGTAGCTAAAAGCATTTCTTCTGTAAAAGGACTAAATAATTCAAAGTATGATAAGAATAAAGAAAATACAAGCATTGAATAAGCCGTTCTAAATAAGAATCTTTTACCAAGATTTTTAAACCCTATATACATAAATGGAATATTTATTACTAATACCAAAAAACTTAATGGTATATTTGTTAATTTATAAATTATTATAGCTATACCAGTTACTCCACCATCTAGTATTGTATTTGGTATTAAAAATTGTTCTAAAGCAAAAGCAGCTATAATACTACCTATTGTTAATACTAGATACTCCATTATCTTTCTTAAACTCTTATTCTTAATTTTTTTCATAATACCACCTATAATAATTTTATCAATATTATTTGTATATATAAATGAAAAAATGTAAATTAATTTTAATTTACATTTTTATTTACATAGTACTAAGTTTATTTATAGCTTCTTCTATATTACTTACTTTAACTATTTTTATTTTTAAATTATGTTTTTTCTTATACTTAATAGCATCTTTATAATTACCATCTGGTACTAAGAATATATCCATCTTTGCCTGAGCTGCACCTAAAATTTTATATTCAACTCCACCTATTTCACCAATAGTTCCATCTTTTTCAATAGTACCAGTACCCGCTATCTTTTTACCTTTAGTTAAATCATTTTTTACTAATTGATTATATATTTCTAAAGCAGTAATTAATCCTCCAGAAGGTCCTGATTCACCATTTTCAAATTTAATATTTACTTTAGGTTCAGTTACATATTCATCTAATTCTTGTAGTCCTATTCCTAACATTAATTTATCTTTATATTTATATATTTTACATTTTAATTCTTTTTCTTTATTATTTCTTAATACTTTTACTAAAGCATAATCATTCTCATTTAAAGTTTGTATATACTCTTTATATTTATCAATATTATCATAAGTATTACCATCAATACTTATAATTTGATCACCAATTTTTAATTCAGTTATAAAATCATCAAGTATAGCTATTACATAAATTTTAGTATCCACCATATCTACACTTTTATTAGCTAATGTATATGCCCAATATGTTGCATTTGAATTAGAATAAGATAAATCTAAATCACTTCTAAATTCAATATCATCTATACTTTCATTAACATTATACTTATATAAATTAGCATCTTCTCTTTCCCAAGATGGAATAATATAACTTAATAAATAAGTAAATACAGTACCTTTTAATTCCTCAACATAACTTATATTAAAACTACCTTTACTCTTATATTTATCTTCAACATTTATACGAGTAGAAACATTACTTGCTCCTCCACCAATGATAATATAATAATTCAAAGGATAAATGAATATAATAAACAAAAGAAGTAAAAGAATTATAAATTTGTATTCTTCTTTAATAGTATTAACTATATAAGAAATTACTTTTTTCATTTTATCACCCATAATAATTATAACAAATAAAAAGGAGAATTATGAAAAAAATATATAAAACTATACTTATACTTGTCAGTTTAATTATTCTTCTAATTCTATATTTAATAAATTCAGAATACATAATAAAAAGTTTTCTAGAATATAGTAAATTATTTTATACTAAATTATTTCCTGTCAGTTTAATATTCTTCATATTTTCTACACTATTAATAGAATATAAAATATTAGATATTATTCCCATAAATATAAATAGTATCTATATTTATTTACTTAGTCTTATTAGTGGATTTCCTAGTGGAAGTAAGTATATAAGAGAATTATTAGATAATAATTATATTTCTCATGAAGAAGCATCTAGTTTAATATTATTTAGTCATTTCCCTAATCCATTATTTATATTAGGATCAATCAATTTAATAATTAATAATAAAACTATATGTTTTAAAATACTATTATCTATAATTCTAAGTAATTTTATAATATTATTATTTACTAAAAAGTATAAGAAAAAACATCATAATACACTTTATCCAAATAATTTTTCTAAAATATTAAAAAAATCAATTTATACATCAATTAAAACTATTTTATTAATATATGGTACTAGTATATTCTTTTATTTAATATCATCTATTATTACTAAATATATATCATTTAATCCATATTTATATATACTAATATCTGGTATATTTGATTTAACTAAAGGAGTATTCTCTACTAGTATTATTAATAATACAATTATTAAATCTCTATTTATTCTAATATTTATATCATTTGGAAGCATATCTATACATATACAAGTAAAAAGTATCCTAGAGGATACTTTACTTTATAAATCATTTATTAAAGGTAGAATAATAGGAACTATTCTAACTATTATAATTTTTTTATTACTAATAAGTCCAATTAGATGTTGAATCATAACCACTTGAAACATAATCAATTGGGCATACTATATTAATAGCATATCTAGTAATAAACTCTGGATGATAAAAACCAATATATATTGATAAAACATTATCATCTGTAATATTTATATAAACATTGTTTATACCAAAATCTTGTATCATTCTACAATCTGCATGTCTATCAGGAGCATCAGCATCACAAGTTTGTCTAGTTATTCCATTATATCCAGAGTGCCCTACATTAGGTAAATCTCTCTCAATTAAATCACCAGGTGTTCCATATTTTATCATATAATAATCATCTTCAGTTACAGAACCACCAATATGATATGAACTAGCTGCCTGTAATTGCTCAATAACAAGTTCACGTTCAGTACCATCTTTTAAATCTAAATAAACAGTATGAATAACTTTTTCTCCACTATTAGTTTTTTCATATCTAGCATGTGTAAGTCCACCCTTTATAAGATCATTTTGAATATCTTGAGTCAATAAGTTTTTATAATTTATTATTTGTTCTCTATAACCTTCTAAAATCTTTTTTTCATTAAAACTTGATACAGTAGCATATATAGAAACTGTAATTATTACTATTAATACGAAACATATTAATACTTCAATCGTTGTGATACCTTTATTATTTAACTTTCTCATTAGCGATTCACCTCGATTGTTGCATATGAATAATAATTATTATTATCCTTTACATTATGGAAAACAGCAATTACTCTATAATTTGCATAATTTAAAGATTCTGCAGCATAGTCTGGTAAACTAAAAATATAATCTTGAAAGCCTGAATTAAATATATTTTTTTCTGCTTTTTTAGTACAATTTAATACATCTTTTTCAGTACCTGCAGTTTCTGATACACATGCATTAATAAAGTTAGTTTTACATGCATCTCCATTACAGCTTTCTTCATATCTTTTCTTTCCTAATTTTACTTCTTGTTTAAACCATGTTCTACTAGTATCTCCTGGACTATCTAAACGATATCTTGTAATAAAAATATCACAGCCATTACCATTACCATCACAATTAGATACTTGAAGGTTTTTAACTAAATTAATACAAAAGGCTTTTTTCTCATCATCTTCTAAAATATCACTACATTGAAAACGGACATAACCGTTATTTTTTATATCATCTACTTTAGTGTTTGGAATATTATAAGAAGCATCTTCAATCATTCTTTTTAACCAATAAACAGCATATTTCCCATCAACATTATCATAATGCTCTCTTTTTTCATATTCGCCAACTAAAGGAAAAAAATTACTGTAAAGCATTCCAAAAATTACCATTAAAAATACAGTAACCACAAGGGTCTCTGCTAATACAAATCCAGAAGAATTAATTTTTTTCATTTTTAACTTCCCTTTCCTTGATATTCTCTCAGAATTATTATATAATATATTTTAGTAAAATACCATAAAAAGTAAACAAAGGGGTTGAAATGATGGTCCAATTCGATGTCAAACGTGTCCAAAAAGGGACTGAGAGTTTCATGGTGTCTTTTGATTTTACAAAAACACCAGTTACACAAATAGCAGACTACATCATTATTTCTGCAGCTAAACATAATGCATCCGATATTCATTTCGATCCAAGAGAAGATGGAATGATGGTTAGATTCAGAATAGATGGTGATTGTCAAGATTATACTTTCGTTCCATTAGCTTATGAAAAAAACTTAACTACAAGACTTAAATTACTTGCAAATATGAATATTACAGAATCTCGTCTTCCACAAGATGGTGCCATTAAGGGACAATTTGGTGGAATTGATTTAGATATGCGTGTATCTAGTTTACCATTAAATGAAGGTGAAAAAATAGTTATCCGTATCTTAGACTATTCAAAGAGTCTTGAAGGTGTAGATACTTTAGGATTCCATCCAAAAAACTTAGAAAAAGTTAGAAGAATGATGGAAACACCTAATGGAATTATTCTTACAACTGGTGCTACTGGTTCAGGTAAATCTACAACTACATACTCTATTCTACAAGAATTAAATAAACCTGAAACAAATATAATTACTGTTGAAGACCCAATAGAAATGAACATTGAAGGTATCAACCAAGTACAAGTAAACTCAGAAATAGGAATGACTTTCGCAGCAGCCTTACGTTCTATCTTACGTCAAGACCCTAATATCATACTTATCGGAGAAATTCGTGACTCTGAGACAGCACAAATCGCAGTACGTGCCTCTATCACAGGTCACTTAGTTTTATCTACAATCCACACCAACAATGCACTAGCTACTGTTGAACGTTTATTGGATATGGATGTTGAAAGATATTTATTAGCTACAGCTTTATCTGGAATTATTTCTCAAAGACTTGCTAAAACATTATGTCCAGACTGTCGTTATCAAAGAGAAACAACAAAATACGAAAAGAAAGTATTTAAAAAATTCATGGGTATGGACGTTGATAAAGTTTGGGATGCTAATCCAAAAGGTTGTGAACACTGTCGTAATGGATATCGTGGTCGTATAGCTTTCCATGAAGTATTAGAAATTGATGACACTATTAGAGATGCTTTGAATAATGAAAAATTAGAGAAAAAAGAATTAGCTAAGATGGTTTATTCAGGTAGTACCATAACAATGCTTCAAGATGCTTTAATTAAATGTCTAGAAGGAAAAACATCTTTTGAAGAAGTATATCGTACAATAGAAATAGAAAATGAAGATGACGACAACTATGAAAATGAAGTAATTAATGAAATAAAACCAAATGCTCCAAAAGAAGAAATACAAGCAGATCCTAATGATTTATTAGAAATGACTAATGTAGTTTCAGATGTTGTTGTACCTACAGCATTTACTGCAAGTGATTTTGCAGATGCTCCTGAAACAACACCTGAGCAACAAACTACAACTGAACAACCAACAACTGAAGCACAAACTACACCTGAACCTCAAACAACACCTGCTACATTACCACCAGAATTGCCTAGGTTAATAGAAACAGAATAATTAAAATAAAAAGAACCTTTTAATAAGGTTCTTTTTCTATTACTTTCATTATTTCATCATTTATATCTTCAATACTTCTAAGTTTTCCATCTTTTATACATTTTATAGTATCCCAATTATATAATTCACTTAATTCAACATAGCAAGCTTCTGCATTTTTTAATAATTCTTCATCTTTTTCAAGTTCATCAATACTAACTCTACTCTTTTTTAATTCAATAGTATATTCATATGGTACATATAAGAATATTGTCCTATCAGGTTTAGGTAATTTTAATAACCAATACTCTAACTTATCAATCCATTGATACATATTAAATCTTTCATCTTTATCTTTTATCTTACTACCTCTATAAGCTAAATTAGAAGTAGTATATCTATCAAGTATTACATAATACCCTTCCTCTAAATATTTCTCTATTTTAGGCATATTATACTTTCTATCAGCAGCATAATATAAACTAACTACATAAGGATCTACATTAACTGCTCCTTCAGGAAACCAACAATCTGTTATTTCAGTTTTTCCCTGATAACACCCACCTACTATTTTACCTGTTGGTGTATCATACATAGGGAAAGAGAAACTAATACATTTTTTACCCATCTCTTTTAATCTTTTTTCAAGTAATCTAGCCTGTGTTTCCTTTCCAGAACAATCAGTACCTTCAATAACAATAATCTTACCCATATTATTCACCTATCCTCTATATAATATTATCAAAAAAAAATATAAGTGTCTAGACACTTATATTATTATCATCAAATGGAACTAATATGCATTTACGACTAGCTAGAAAATCACACATATGCACAAAGTTTTGATATTTAGTTTTAGGTTTTTCTAATACTTCATTTCCATCATAATCTGTAGTCCAAGGACCCATATGTGTTTTTATAACATCATTCATGAAATTTGCATCTTCCAAATTTAAACCTATTTCATCTTTATTATCTAATACGAATTTACCCATTAGAATTGGATGATCAAATCTAGTATATTTTTCTTGTGGAATACCTAGTTTTAATCCATCATGTACTAATAAACTCATAAGTATTAAATCTTTTTCTCTATCAGTATATTTATCTCCAATACATGGATTACTAAGTAATTCATAACCTATTCTCATAGCAGCCTTAGAATGTCTTAATAAACCACCTTTTCCTAAAGCATACTCTGGATGATATTTACCAGTAGAACTAGCAGGTTCTTCTAACCAATACTCTGGTAACATATTAATTATATTTAATAAAGCTTCTTGATAATTCTCATCTTTAATATAACCTAATTCATCTAAAAATAACTCTTCTCTATCCATAAATCTTTCTCTCCAACATATCTACTATAATACTATTACTAATATACCATTTATCTTCAGGAATATAAAGATGATTATTATTAATAATCAATACTCCTAAATTAACTAAATCTTTATAATTATAAACATCTATTAATTCTTTATTATACTTACTCTTAAACTCATCTAAATCAATTCCACTACTCTTTCTTAAATTAAGTATAACTTCATATTCCATAGTATCATCAATACTTAAATATTCTACTTCTTTAACATATTTTTCCATACAATAATTATCTAAACTCCTAGTATTAGAAATTCTCATATTATCTATATAAGAACTAGCTCCTAAACCAAATCCATAATAATTACTATTATCCCAATAACATAAATTATGTTTAGAATAATAACCCTCTTTAGAAAAATTACTAATCTCATAATGTTTATATCCATTAGATTTCATACTATCACATATATACTTATACATTTCATAATCTAAGTCTTCTGAAATATTCTTAGTATTATTAATACCTAGTTTAGTATGATCTTCTATTATTAATGAATAAGTAGAAATATGTTCTACATCTAAAGAATAAATGTATTCTAAATCTTTTTCTAAGTCTTTAATAGATTCATTAGGTAAAGCATACATTAAATCTACATTTATATTATTAAAACCTAAGTCTCTACAAATCTTAATAGTATTATTTACTTTATCTAAATCAATATCTCTTTCTAATAATTTTAAATTATCTTTATTAATAGACTCTATACCAAAACTTAATCTATTAATACCCATCTCTTTATATAATTCTAATTTTTCATATGTTGTATTTTCAAAATTATTCTCTATAGTATATTCACAATCACTACTTCTTTTCAATATACTTAATATCTTAAATAATCTTTTTAACTGATTTATATTTAAACTACTAGGAGTACCTCCACCTATATATATAGTTTCTAATACTTCACCTTTATAAATACTTTTAATTTCTTTTTCTAATGCATCTAAATATTTATCTACAAATTTATCTATCTTATACATCTTACAGAAATCACAGTAAGAACAAATCTTATCACAAAATGGTATATGTATATAGCAATTCTTTAACATATTATATTTCCTTTAGCATTCTTATTTTTATTATTATATTCAGCAACTAAACCAAGTTGCATCTTAGTATCTTCATCTACAAAATCACTATGTACCATCTCATATATAGTAGATTTAGGAACACCATATATCATAGCAGCTTCTTCATATGTATAAGATTCTCTTATAATTCCATTAGCTACTATATTAGCATCTTCTTTAGTATAAGTAGGAGTATTCTTACCTACTTTTCCACCCTTAATTCTACCAGCTTTAAGATTACTTTCTTTTTTCTGTAATACTAAATCATTTAATAATTGATTTATTTCTCCTAATTTCTTCAAATGTATTTGAAATGTTTTTCTACTAATACCTAGTTTTTCAGCTGTTTCACCAACAGTTAAATTATTTCTAATATATTCTCTTGCTTCATCTTCAATTGTCATAAACTACTACTCCTTAGATGATAATATAGATAAGAATGCTTCTTGAGGTACTTCAACACTACCTATTTGTTTCATTCTTTTCTTTCCTTCTTTTTGTTTCTCTAATAGTTTCTTTTTACGAGTAACATCTCCACCATAACACTTAGCTAATACATCTTTTCTAAGTGCCTTTACAGTCTCACGTGCAATAACATGAGTTCCTATTGCTGCTTGAATAGGTACTTCAAATAATTGACGTGGAATAATCTCTTTTAATTTTTCACATACTATTCTACCTCTAGAATAAGCAAAATCTTTATGAACTATTATACTTAAAGCATCTACTACTTCTCCATTTAATAAGATATCCATCTTAACTAAATTACTTTCTTTATAATCAGTTATTTCATAATCAAAAGAAGCATATCCCTTAGTATAACTTTTTAATCTATCAAAGAAATCATAAACTATTTCAGATAAAGGTATTTCATAATTAATAGAAACTCTAGTTTCATCTAAATATTCCATATTAATAAAATTACCACGTTTATCCTGACATAATTCCATAATAGGACCAATATATTCACTAGGAGTAAATATACTACATTTAACATATGGTTCTAATACTTTATTAATTAATTCTCTTTTAGGCATTTTGCTAGGACAATCTATCATTACTTTACTATTATCAGTCATTATAACTTCATATATAACAGAAGGACTAGTCGCAATTAAATCTATTCCAAATTCTCTTTCAATTCTCTCTTCTATTATTTCCATATGAAGTAGTCCTAAGAAACCACATCTAAATCCAAAACCAAGTGCTTTAGATGTTTCAGGTTCAAAAGTTAAAGCAGCATCATTTAGTTTTAATTTATCAAGTGCTTCTCTTAAATCTTCAAACTTATTAGCATCAATTGGGAAAAGCCCTGAATATACTGTAGGTTTCATTGGTTTATATCCAGGCAATTTCTCTGTAGCTGGATTATTTTCTAAAGTAATTGTGTCACCTACATGAACATCACTAATACTTTTAATAGATGCAGCTAAATATCCTACTTCTCCAGCACTTAACTTATCTACTTCTTTTTCATGAGGAGTATTAATATATAAACTAACTACATCATATACTGCATTAGTTTCCATCATTTTAACTAAATCTTTTACTTTTACTTCTCCATCAACTACTCTAATACTCGTAATTACACCTCTATATGAATCAAATAAACTATCAAATATTAATGCCTTTAAAGGAGCATTCTTATCACCAGTAGGTGCTGGAATAACTTCTATTATTTTATCTAATAATTTATCTACTCCTACTCCAGTCTTAGCACTAGTAAGAACTATCTCATCTCGATTAAATCCAATATTTTCTAACTCACCAATTACTTTTTCAGGGTCAGCTGAAGGTAAATCTATTTTATTAATAACTGGTATTATTTTTAAATTATTATCTAAAGCTAAATATAAATTAGCTAATGTTTGAGCCTCTACTCCTTGAGATGCATCCACTACTAAAATAGCTCCCTCACAAGCAGCTAAACTTCTTGAAACCTCATATGAAAAATCTACATGTCCTGGAGTATCTATCAAATTAAGCATATAATCTTTATATTTAAGACTAACTGCATTTAACTTAATAGTAATTCCTCTTTCTCTCTCCAAATCCATAGAATCTAACATTTGCTCTTTTAATTCTCTTTTATCAATAGCACCTGTTAATTCTAGTATTCTATCAGCTAGAGTACTTTTACCATGATCAATATGAGCTATAATACAAAAATTTCTTATATTTTCTTGCATCTCTTTCCTCCACTCACTTATTATAACATAAAAAAAGTACTTATTAGTACTTTTATATTATTTAATTTCACTACTATAGAAATATAGTATATTACTTGTATTCTTAATCTTAAAATTATAAGTAATAGTAGCTGCCTTATCAATATACTTATCTATAGTAATTTTCTTAAGATCATCTTCTGTTTGATCAATAGAAGTTTCTATTACATTAGTATGTTCATAATCTTTTGAAATAGTAACTTCATATTTACCATCAGGTTGTTGTCTTAAAGAAACATATATTAATTTTTCAATTAATTTATATCCACCATCTGGTTCTTTATAAGCTTCTACTAATTTACCAATATATGGTTCTACAATATTAGTTTCTTTAACAGTTGTATCTTTTTCAAATATAGTATCAAATGATTCTGTTTCTTCATTATATTTCATAATACCTACATTTTTATCATTAATACTAAAACTAAATGGATACTTTATATTTACATCTTTAGAATATTTTACACCTTTACCAAAGAAATATTCCATATACTTATTAATTTTACGATTAGATATAGTATAAATCTTATTATTATTCTCATCATTCTTACCAGTATAACTAAAATCTTCTACTTGAACATATTGTAGTGCATAATAATATTTTTCTTCTTCTGTAAATGTATCTAATGTTACTTTTTTATTTTTTACAAAAATATCATATCTAGGACCACCATTATTACTATATGTAACATATCCATATAATATCTTAACATTACTTTCTGTTAAAGATTTCTTTTCACTAGTAACTACATTAGTCTTAGTAGTAGTAGTCTTAGTCTTAGGATTAAGAATTCCATTCAAAACAAGGAATACTATTAAAAAAACTATAAAAGCAACAACAATTATAATTATAGTTGTAAACTTATTACCACTTTTATTTGAGTTATTATCTTCATTCTTTTCTTCTGAAAAATCTTCACTAATTTTAAAATCCATTAAAATCACCTCTACTATTAATATTTTACCAAATATAAATAAAAAAAGGAATAGTTTTTACTTTCCCTTTACACTATTCCTTATCCATCTTTACTATACTATAATTTTTAAAATTAATTTCTTTTATAATTTCTTTTAATTTTTTAAACTTCATATTTTTAATAATATCTATTTTATTAGGAATTACTTTCTTATACTTTATAAGATCATAACACAAGCTATCAGCCATAAATTCAATATCATCTGCAGCTTTAATTTCTCTAGCAATCCATACTTTTTTAATTCTATTAAATGAATCTTCATCTACAGTAATACTACTAAATTCTTTAATAATTTCACTTATCAAATCATCAGGTTTTACAGAATTAGCAATAATATATAGAGTACTAATACCTTCAATATTCTCCCATCCAGGATTAAAATCATTTACTATTTTTTTATCTCTTACTCTTTCTTTAAATAAAGAAGAATCTCCAAAAACAATAGTACTTAACATTTCTAAATATAAAGACAATTCATATTTATCAAGTTTTATATCCTTAGTAGACATCTTTAAACCAATACCAATCTTAGGAATTTCAACATTACCTTTAATTGTTTTATTTGATTCAACTACTTTTATAGGTTCAATTATTTTCTTTATCTTAGGAACTCTTCTCTTATCATTAGAATCTAATTCATTTCTAATAATTTCACATGCTATATCTGGATCAAAATTACCAGTAATTAAAACAAACATATTACTAGGAATATAAAAATTATTATAACAAGTATATAAATCTTCTTTAGTAATCTTATTAACCTCTGATACTGTACCCGCAATATCTAATCTTCTAGGAGAATTCTTATAAAGACATTCTCTTAATTTTCTTTCTACTTTATATTGAGGAATATCATTATACATTTTTATTTCTTCTGCAATAATACCTTTTTCTTTTTTTACATTTTGGTCTGTAAAATAAGGATGCATTACAAATTTTAATAAATACTCTAAGTTTTTATTAAAGTTCTTAGTACCCCAAAACATATATTGTGTGTTTGTGCATGAAGTACATGCATTACAATCAGTTCCACTTTTAGCATAAAAACTAAAAGGATCTTCTCCTGACTCTTGTTCAAACATTTTATGTTCTAAGAAATGTGCTATACCAAGAGGAGGCTTATAACTCTTTTTACTAATATCAGTAAATTCTAATACATCAGAACCATATCTAGTAACAAAAGAAACATAATAGTTTTTCTTATTTTTATAAGGTAACATACATATTTCTAAGCCATTAGATAAAGTTTCTGTATAAAGAATCATATCTAAGTTTTTTAAACTAATCTTCTTCATCTAATACCCCCTCTAATAGATATATAGTATCCATATGTACTTTTCTAAATGCTTTTACTATATCTGATTTTTTAACACTTTTAATAGTAGAAATTCTTGTTTTTACATCATCCATTTCTAATATTTCTGAAGACATAACTTCATTAATCATTCTCTCTTCATCTTCTTCTAAATTCTCTAATGCATTAATATATTCTTCTTTAGCACTATTAATATCTTCATCACTAAATTTACCCTTTTTCATCTCATCTAATTTCTTAGTAATTATATTAATTACTTTAGTAAAATTAACTCTATCTATACCAGATTTTATAGTAACCATATTATCCATTTTTGAATAGAAAGAAGTAATTGAATAACAAAGTGAATTAGCTTCTCTAACATCTTTAAATAACTTAGAATCAACTCCTCCACCAAATATTAAATTACCAAGTACTAAAGCATAATCTCTTTCATATTTAGTTAATCTATAAACAGGACATGCAATAGCTAAAGATGATTGACTATTAGTAATTTCTTCTTTAGAAAATAATCTTCTAATACGTGGTTTTCTATTCTTTAATATATAACTCTTTTTAGGTTTTTTAATCTTTTTAAACTTGAAAGTTTCTTTTATTAAAGATAACATTTCTTTATTATCAAAATCCCCTACTACAAATATATCAACATAATCAGTATTAATCATATTTAAATAGAAATCATATAAATTTCTTTCACTTATCTTTTCTAAATCTTCACTATATCCAACAATTCTATAAGAAATAGGACTCTTACTATCAAATAATTCCCACAATCTAAGAGAAGAATATCTACTAGGTCTTTCTTTTATAGAATTTAATTTTACTAAACACTCATGTTTTACAAAATCCACTTTCTCTTTTTTAAATTCTTTATTATCTATATCTGGATTAAATATAATCTCTTTTAAAAAATCAAGAGATTTTTTAAAATTACCATCCTCCGTATACTTATCCATTAAAACCTGTAGACTAAAACTAGTAGTAATATAATTACCAAGTCTTTGATTACTAACTCCTATATCTGCAGAATATAAATTCTCTGATTCAATAGTTAGTTTTCTTCTACTATCAAACTTTTTAGATGATTGGAGTAAAGTATTAGTAACCAAAATTCTTTTAGTTATTTCATCTTTTTTTATTGGAGTATGAAATAATACTTTAATCGTAACCGTCTTAAATTTATCGGTATTAATTAAATGAAGTTTATATGATCCTAAATCTTTGTTTAATATATTCATGTAACCACCTCTAATTTATTATACCCAATCTATTCTTTTTTATATAATCGATTCTAAAGCTAAAGTAATCATCTCATCTAAAGATTTTTCTCTCTCTTCACTAGTTAAGCTTCTCTTATCATATAAAGAATCAACTACTGTCATTAAACAAGCTGCTTCTTTATTTAATTTTCTAGCTATATAGAATAATCCAAAAGCTTCCATTTCTATTCCTAAAAACTTCATATCTGGAAAATTATCTCTAAATTTTTCTTTATCATCAAGATATGGATCAAATATATCACTAGTTATAGTTTTACCTACACATAGCTTAATATTATCTTTCTTTGCAGTATTCATAATACTTCTATTTAATGAATCAGAAGATTGTATAAAATCTATATCAACACCATCTAATAATTCATCAAAATGACTCTTACAATAAGCACCTGTACTTAGTATAACATCAAGTACTTTAATATCTTCATCATAAGAACCACAAGTACCTATTCTTACAATTTTTTCTACATTATAAAACTTATATAATTCATATGAATATATACCTATACTAGGAATACCCATACCACTAGCAAATACTGTTACTTTAGTACCTTTATATGTACCAGTATATCCAAACATATTACGTACTGTATTAATTAATTTAGCATCATCTAAAAAATTATCAGCTATATATTTAGCTCTTAATGGATCCCCAGGCATTAATACAACTGGTGCAATCTCTTCTAATTTACTTTCTATATGAGCAGTTGCCATAAACCTACCTTCTTTCTAATTTATTATATCAATTAAATCATAATAAAAAAAGTAATTATCTTACTTTTTATATTAAACTACGTCTAGTAAATGTATCTACATCTTTATCAATATAAATATCTACTACACCTTTATCAACTATTTTAATAAAACCTAACCCACTAATTACAATATCTTCATCATATTTCATATTATAAGTAATCTTATTTTTATCATATAGTTCTTCATTATTAAATAGATTTAATAATCTTTTTACTCTTAAATCATTAGACATAAATAAAGTAAAACTATTCTTTTCACCTTCAACATAATCTATTCTAATAAAATCTTCTATTACTATAGATTGTCCTTTACGTAATTGATATGTTCTAGGTTTAATTTCTTTCTTAGGACTAATCTTCTTCATCATCTTTTCATCTACTTGATTTAATATAGATCCAACATCTACAAGTCCTGGAGTATCTATTAAAGTTAAATGATCATTTATATTTATATTAACCATATTTAATGTTGTAGATGGAAGTGGGCTCATAGTTAATTCTTGATTATTATTATCAGAATAATTCTTAATAAGTTTATTAATTAAACTACTTTTACCTGCATTAGTATGTCCAACTACATATACATTTTTACTAGTTTGAAAATACTTTATTCTCTTTAATAAATAATCAATATTATAATTCTTATTAGCAGATATTACTATTATTTCTTCAAAACTAATATCTTTACTCTTTAAATAATTAATAACTTTTTCTTCTTTAACTGATTTAGGAAATACATCTATTTTATTAACTACTAAAATCATTTTATTAGAAATTAAATTTCTTATTTCTTCTAAATCTTTTTCTATATTTAATATATCAGTAACATATAAAACTAAGTCTTTAGTTTCTGCTACTTCTTTTAATATATCTAAGTATTCTTCATTAGATTTAGTTACTACTTGATATTCTCCATAATTCTTCATACGGAAACATCTTTGACAATAATCATTTTCTAAATTAGTAGTATAACCTTCTTGTAGTAAATTAACATCTTGTAATGTAACACCACAACCTAAACACTTTTTCTCATTCTCCATAATAATTTCCTCTTTTAAATAATCCCTTTTTCTCATACTTAGCTATTATTTTAGCTTCTAACTTTCTATTTAATCCAGTTATTTTTAAATCTTTTTCTCCTAGTGGATCAACTAATATAGTTTTAATTCTAAATCTATTACCAGCAAGTACATCAGTAACTATTTGATCACCTATAATACACATCTCTTTTTTATGTAATTTATATTTTGTTTTAATATAGATTAAACTCTTAATAGAAGGCTTCATACTCCATGAAGTACCAGCTATTTCCAATTCTTCTAAATAAGGTTTTAATCTCTTTCTAGTATTATTAGAACTAATTACTATTATAAAATCCTTCTTAAGTTTATTTATTAATTCTCTAGTTTCATCTGGACACTTCTTATGAGATATTAAACCTAAAGTATTATCAAGATCAAATATTAAACATTTAACACCTTTTTCTTTTAATAAACCATAATTAATATCATAGATGCTTTTTTTATAAATATTAGGTCTAAATAATCCCATAAAATCACTTCCTTATGTATTATAACATATTTTGTCTAATTATTAACCCTTTGAGTAATCATCTCAGTATCCATAGTAATTCTTTCAAATCTATATCCATTATTCTTACCATATCTAATAATATCTCTTAATGCATCTCTTGTATGAGTTTTAATATCATGCATTAATACCATATTAACTCTATCATGACGTAAACCACTAACTACATTACTATATACACCACTAGCTTGTGTAGTACCTCCAGCATCCCCACTTGATATATTCCAATCATAGTATTTATAACCTCTAGCTACTACTTCTTGAGTTAAACGACTCATAATACCATTAGAATAACGTCTAGAAATAGTATTACTAGCTCCTCCAGGAAATCTAAT